>NZ_AJKQ01000031.1:0-142747 GCF_000257455.1 Streptococcus oralis SK610 | reverse complement strand
TTCCAGAATTGGTAGAGTATGGCACCAGTTCTGAGATGCCTCCAGTTCAAGAGATTCCAGAATTGACGGAATATGGCACAACTCCAGAAACAGCTCCTATTCATGAGACTTCTGAGTTGGAATTGACTACAAATGATGAGGTTAGAATAGAAAAGATTGATTTTTCTATTGACGAGCAATATACAGATGAGATTCCAGAAGGAAGTCGTCAAATCGCGACTCCAGGTGTTCAAGGTGAGCGTACGATTAAGACCCGAATCTACAGTTCCAACGGTCAAGTTGTTGACCGTCAAGAACTTTCGAATGAAGAAACCTTGTCTCCAGTAACACAAATCGTCAAAGTCGGAACTGCTAAACCAACCATGGTACCGAACGAAGCACCGAAAGCAGATGCTCTGCCAGAATATCCACTGACTTATACCGATGAAACTCGCGTTGAGAAAATAGCCTTCAACATTGAGGAGCAATATACCGATGAATTGGTTCGAGATGCTCGTCAAATCACAACTCCGGGTGTTGAGGGTGAGCGGACCATTAAGACTCGTGTCTACAGTTCTAACGATCAAGTTGTTGACCGTCAAGAATTGTCTAATGAAGAAACCTTGGCTCCTGTA
The DNA here is from genome assembly GCF_000257455.1 of Streptococcus oralis SK610. GTDB lineage: Bacteria > Bacillota > Bacilli > Lactobacillales > Streptococcaceae > Streptococcus > Streptococcus oralis_CB. The sequence goes on along the minus strand of NZ_AJKQ01000031.1, from coordinate 142,133 downwards.
ACGCAAATTGTCAAAGTCGGCACAACTAAGCCAAACATGGTACCAAGCGATGCGCCAAAAGCAGTCGCTTTGCCAGAGTATCCACTCACTTATACCGACGAAACTCGGGTTGAGAAAATTAATTTCACAATTCGTGAAGAAGAAACGGATGATCTTGTTCGAGATGCCCGCCAAATCACAACTCCGGGAGTCCAAGGTGAACGAACTATCAAGACTCGCATTTACAGTTCTAACGGTCAGGAAATCGACCGTCAAGAACTTTCGAATGAAGAAACCTTGGCTCCTGTAACACAAATTGTCAAAGTCGGCACGGCTAAGCCAAGCATGGTGCCGAACGAAGCACCGCAAGCAGACGCTTTACCAGAGTATCCGTTGACATATACTGACGAAATTCGCGTTGAAAAAATCAACTTTAACATTCGTGAAGAAGAAACGGATGAATTGGTTCGTGACGCTCGTCAAATCGCCATTCCAGGAGTCCAAGGCGAACGGACTATCAAGACTCGTGTTTACAGTTCTAATGGTCAAGAGGTTGACCGCCAAGAGTTGTCTAACGAGGAAACTTTAGCTCCAGTGACGCAAGTTGTCAAAGTCGGCACGGCTAAGCCAAGCATGGTGCCGAACGAAGCACCGCAAGCAGAAACTCTGCCAGAGTATCCGTTGACTTATACTGACGAAACGCGCGTAGAGAAAATTGTCTTCAACATCGAGGAGCAATATACGGACGAATTAGTTCGTGATGATCGTCAAATTGCGACTCCAGGAGTCCAAGGCGAACGAACTATCAAGACTCGTGTCTACAGTTCTAATGGCCAAGTGGTTGATCGCCAAGAGTTGTCTAACGAGGAAACTCTAGCTCCCGTAACGCAAGTTGTTAAGGTCGGCACGGCTAAGCCAACCATGGTACCGAACAATCCACCGCAAGCAGACGCCCTGCCAGAGTATCCGTTGACTTATATCGATGAAACTCGCGTTGAGAAGATTAACTTCACCACTCGTGAAGAAGAAACCGATGAGCTTGTTCGAGATGCTCGTCAAATCACAACACCAGGTGTTGAGGGTGAGCGCACGATTAAGACTCGTGTCTACAGTTCTAACGGTCAAGAGGTTGACCGCCAAGAATTATCCAATGAGGAAACTCTAGCTCCTGTAACGCAAATCGTCAAAGTCGGAACTGCTAAACCAACCATGGTACCAAATGATGCACCGAAAGCAGACGTTCTGCCAGAGTATCCCCTAACTTATACTGACGAAACGCGCGTTGAGAAAATCAACTTTAGCATTCGTGAAGAAGAAACGGATGAATTGGTTCGAGATGCCCGCCAAATCACAACTCCGGGTGTTGAGGGTGAGCGTACCATTAAGACCCGTATCTACAGTTCCAACGGTCAAGTTGTTGACCGCCAAGAGTTGTCTAACGAGGAAACTCTAGCTCCAGTAACACAAATCGTCAAAGTCGGAACTGCTAAACCAAGCATGGTACCGAATGAAGCTCCGAAAGCAGATGCTCTGCCAGAGTATCCGTTGACTTACACCGATGAAACTCGTGTAGAGAAAATAGCCTTCAACATTGAAGAGCAAACTACGGATGAATTGGTCCAAGATGCTCGTCAAATCACAACTCCAGGTGTCCAAGGCGAACGAACTATCAAAACTCGTGTCTACAGTTCTAATGGTCAAGTTGTCGACCGCCAAGAGTTGTCTGACGAGGAAACACTAGCTCCTGTAACGCAAATCGTCAAAGTCGGCACAGCTAAGCCAACTATGGTACCAAATGATACGCCGAAAGCAGACGCTCTTCCAGAGTATCCACTAACTTATACCGACGAAACTCGCGTTGAGAAAATAGCCTTCAACATTGAAGAGCAAACTACAGATGAATTGTTCCAAGATGCCCGTCAGATTTCAACTCCGGGTGTTGAGGGTGAGCGCACGATTAAGACCCGTGTCTACAGTTCTAATGGCCAAGTGGTCGACCGCCAAGAGCTGTCTAACGAGGAAACCCTAGCTCCTGTAACACAAATCGTCAAAGTCGGAACGGCTAAACCAACCATGGTACCAAATGATGCACCAAAAGCAGATATTCTGCCAGAATATCCGCTAACTTACACCGACGAAACTCGCGTAGAAAAAATTGCGTTCAACATAGAGGAGCAATATACGGACGAATTGGTCCAAGATGCTCGTCAAATCACAACTCCAGGTGTTGAGGGTGAGCGCACGATTAAGACTCGCATCTACAGTTCTAACGGTCAAGAGGTTGATCGCCAAGAGTTGTCCAACGAGGAAACTCTAGCTCCCGTAACACAAATCGTCAAGGTAGGCACGGCTAAGCCAAACATGGTACCGAACGACCCACCAAAAGCAGACGCTTTAGAAGAGTTCGATTTAATTTCACTGCATAATCTCTTGGCAGAAGCAGATCAGATTAAATCTCAGGCCCGTTATTTCAACGATAGCCAGAGCCATCAAGCTAACTATGATGCTGCTTTAACGGCAGGTCAAGCGATTCTGAGCCAATCTCAAGCCAGCCAAGCAGAAGTCAACCAACTGGTGGAACAAATCAATCAAGCCAAGGCGCAATTGAGTGGTCTTGAAGTTGTCAAAACGGCTCTTCAGACGGAGTACGATTTAAATCCAAGAGTTAAAACTTCTGTTAAATATAAGAATGCGGATTTAGATAAGCAGACAGCTTATACTGACGAATTGATTAAGGCTGAAGGAGTTTTGAACAATCAAACTGCTACACAAGTACAGGTCAACCAAGCTCTTGCTAGCCTGACAGCATCCAAAGAAGCTCTAAATGGAGTGCCTAAAGTCAAGCCGATTGTTTCCATTCTAAGTCTGACTGAGAATGCTGATGATAAGTCGGTTACGGTCCAATATAGATTGGAAGACCAGACCCAGTCCTTCCGTTCAGCGACTGCAGAATTGTATCAGGGAGACCAGCTGATTCGCACTCTTCCAATTACCAACTTTGCTGGCAGTTTGAAAATTGGCGACCTAGACTACTACACAGGCTACACTCTAAAAACCAAGTTGACTTATGAACTGGATAATGGCAGCTTTACTGAGTTTGAAACAGACAGTCGTAACTTTGAGTTAGAATACAAGAAGATTGCCTTCCGTGATATTGATTCTGTTGAGTTTTATCATAAAGAAAACGACCAATATAAGCGCTTTGTATCGATGAGCTCTATGCCTACGGATCTGTCAAACTACTTCGTCAAAATCAAGTCAAGCGAATCCAAGGAAATCCTCCTTCCAGTTCACAGCATTTCTGAAGCAGAGAAAGATGGTAAGGCAGTCTATAAGGTTAATGTAACCCTTCCTGAACTCGTCCAAGAAAGTGAGACGGGTTACAAGTCTGGGCACGACTTCTACATCAGTAAGGCGGTCCCAAGTCAGCAAAATATCTACACTAGCTTTGCTGGATTGGTAGACGCTATGAAGCGAAATATGGCTGGAAACTATGTTCTGGGAGCTGATTTGGATGCGAGCGAGGTCAACCTAGCTCCTGCGGATTATGTCTACCTCAAAGGGAACTTCACCGGTAGTCTGACAGGTAGTCAAAATGGCAAGCAATATGCGATTTACAATCTAGCCAAGCCTTTATTTGAAAACCTCAAGAGTGGTTCTACCATTTCCAATATCGACTTTAAAGATGTGAATATCGTGGGTACCTATGACTCGGCTGCGCTGGCACGCAATTCGGAAAATGCGCGAATCACAGATGTTTCTGTTCAGGGGAGAGTATCGGTAGTAGGAAACGCCTCTAACGTAGCGGGTCTAGTAGTTAATGGAACCAATACGCAAATTACCAATAGTTCCTTTACGGGGACTATCCTATCTAACAGTCAACACATCAAAGCTTATAACGTAGGTGGTTTGGTTGCAAGCCTTAAAGGAGGAGAATCTCTTCTTAGCCAAAGTAAAGCAGATGTAACGATTATTAGTGGTGCACGATCAAATGAACAACGTATCGGTGGTTTGGTTGGACGTCTAGAAAACAATGCTCGAATCACGAAATCTTATGTGACAGGAAAATTATATAATTCAACTACTAACGGTCAGATCGGTGGAGTGGTCGGTTCGAACTACTTTAATGGTTTAGTTGATAATGTTATCAGTAATGTTAGCGGTACAAATGTTTACAGCATTTCTGGGGATCAGGGCTACAAAAACGACCGCATTACGCAAGCATATAAAGTTGCTAAAAGTGAAACCTTGAAAAACGATCAGTTTGTTACTTCTACTATTACTCAAGAAGAAATGGAAGAAAAACTGACTGCTATGGACATAACAACTAGCCTAGATGACACGAATCTAAATATGCGTTTTGTCGACTATGGAGAAGTAAACAATGCTCAGTTTGACCGCGGATATTCTTATGCAAATATGGAGAAACTGCTTCCTTTCTACAATAAAGAAACCATTGTTTCGTTTGCGAACAAGATTCCGAAAGAGCATAAGTTGAACAAGGAGTACCTACTGGATGTTGTTCCGATGAAGGATCATCAAGTGGTTACAGATATCCATGGCAATAAAACAGAAATCAACCGTTTGATGCTTCACTACATGGACAATACCATTGACTACCTAGAAATATCTTATCAGGGAGATTTCGTCAACCAAGGTATTGCTGAGTATAGGATGAAGGGGTTAGACCTTCTTTATACTCCAGAAGCCTTTGTATCAGATTATACTAGTATTCTAAATCAAGTTTTGCCAGAGTTAAACAAAGTAGTTCTTGATTCTCCAGCTATGCGTACAGCTCTCGGAGTAGCAACAGATACCTCTTTGGATGAACTATACTTAGACACCGCATTTACGCAAGTGAAAAGCAAACTGTCAGCAGAACTACGAAAAGTTCTGGCTATGGATAAGGCTATCAATACTGAAGGTGAAGTAGTTAAGGATTATCTTGTTAAGAAGATTCTTGCTGATAAAGAAGCTTTTCTATTAGGTCTGACTTATCTTAATCGTTGGTACAATATCAACTATGATAACTTTAACGTTAAGGACTTATTGGCTTACAAGATGGATTTCTACGGTAAGAATGACGTTTCGGTTCTTGATACAATCATAGCTTTAGGGAAATCAGGACTTGAGAATCTCAAGGCTAAGAACAACTATACAGCGTATGACAATTCGCTCTCTGAAGCAACTGGCAAGCGAGGACTCTTCAATTACCTTGAAGGCTACCGTCAGCTCTTCCTACCATATAAGACTAATAATGAATGGCTCAAGACCAATACAAAAGCCTACATCGTTGAGGCTAAGTCCGATGTAGCAGAAGCGAGACAGCTTCAGGACGCAGCCGAGGGCAAGAGCAAGTACTCTGTCGGTGTTTATGACAAGATTACTGCAGATAATTGGGAACACAAGGACATGCTCCTACCACTCTTGACCATGACGGAGAAGGGTGTCTATGCTATCTCTAATATGTCTACCCTCTCTATGGGAGCTTATGATCGCTACCGCCTGGATGCCAATAACAGAGTGCGTACAGACGCAGAACTAGTTGAATATGTCGAAGACAGAGTGAGAAAAACAGCTGAATACCAGCGCGACCACTATGATTTCTGGTATAAGATTCTCAGTCCAGAAAGCAAGGACAAGCTCTTCCGTTCGGTTCTGGTTTATGATGGATTCTCATTGGTTGACAAGAATGGTCAAAAATACTGGGCTCCAGCTAATGATAAAAAATCTCTAGCTATGCAGGAGTTCTTCGGACCTGCCGGCAAGTGGTATCCAAGCAAGGGTTATAATGCCTATGCTACGGGTAGTGTAACTCACTTTGATGCTGCTAAATTGTTGGAAGACTATGGTAACTCAGTCTACACGCATGAGATGACCCATAACTCTGACGGTGCAATTTACTTTGAAGGTTATGGTCGTCGTGAGGGCTTGGGTGCGGAACTCTATGCTCGTGGACTCTTGCAATCTTCGCCAAGCCCAGATGAACCAACCATTACGCTCAATACTCTCTTCAAGGTGGACAAGGATTCTAAGACACGTATGCATACCTATAATTTCAAGGAGCGTGTTCAAAATGAAGCAGACCTACAACACTATGTCCATGGTATGTTTGACATGATCTACACCCTGGACTATCTAGAAGGTACTTCTATGTTGAAGCAGAGCGATGCTGCCAAGTTACAGTGGTTCAGGAAGATGGAGAATTACTATATTACAGATAAGTATGGTAAGGAGACCCACGCAGGTAACCAGACGCGAAGCTTCACAGCTGAGGAAATCAAGCAGCTGAAGACCTTTGACTCTTTGATTGAAAATGATGTGATCACTCGTCGGGAGAATAAGGAAAGTGGGAAATATGGTCGAAATGGCTACCTCAGTCTCAGCCTCTTCTCACCAATTTACTCAGCCTTGAGCAATCCAAATGGAGCGCCAGGTGACGTCATGTTCCGTCGCACAGCCTATGAATTACTGGCAGCCAAGGGCTACCATGAAGGATTTGTCCCTTATGTTTCTGGTCAGTACTCTCAGGAAGCCTTCGATGAAGGGAAGAAAACGTGGGACGGATGGTCTGGAAGAGATGTTGGTCTCGTGACGGATCAGAAAGTCTTGGAAAATGTATTCAAAGGCGAATATGATTCCTGGGTAGCCTTCAAGAAAGCTATGTACCAAGAGCGAATTGATCAGCTGACCAAGCTGAAGCCAATTACCATTGAGTACGAGCTTAAAAATCCAAACAGTACCAAGAAAGTAACCATTCGCTCTTATGCAGAGATGCAGCAGTTGATGGATGCAGCAGTGGCAGAGGATGTACGCAACATTACCAATGCTACTAGCCGTGTCGAAGCTAGCTGGGTCAACCTGCTTAAGAAGAAGATTTACAACGCTTATCTTCGTGAGACAGACGACTTCAGACAGTCTATTTTCAAGAAATAAGGAAACGATTCTGTTTGATTAAAATTTGAAAAATTCCTAGGTTTAAGGCTACCTAGGAATTTTTTCTGTGGTTTCTCCATGATCTTGTTTGTGCATTCAAGACCTGATAAGATAAGAATTTTGACAGCGTAAATGAACTGAAAAGATTAGCAGTTTTTTTGTGGCTATTATTTATAGCAAATAAATTGAATAATCTAGTAAATTTCGGTAGAATAGAGGGGATTCAAATCATGATGAAGGAAAGATTAGGAATGAAAAGAAGTTATTTAGGAGAAAAGCACCAGCGTTTTTCATTGAGAAAAGTTTCGGTTGGTTTGGTTTCTGCTTTGGTAGGGGTTTTCTACCTTTTTAGTGGAGGAGGTTCTCTTGCAAATGTAGCAGCCAGTGAACAGACGCCATCCGTCACAAAACAGATTCACTATAAGTACGTGACAGAGAGTGAGCTCACGGACCAAGAGAAGCAATTGGTAGTCAAAGAATTGCCACAGTTTGCTGAGGAAACAGATGATACATACTATTTGATTTATTGTCCGACGAGACAGTTGCCTGCAACTGGTCACAGCCAACTCATTAGCTCAATTGCAGCGGGGGCAGGCATAGTACTACTGGTAGTAGCGATTAAACTGGGCAGAGATGATCGCAAGAAACTCGCTTCTTTCATGCTTTTGACCAGTCTAGGAAGTCAGCTAATTGCGCCAACTTCCTTGGCTTTGACAAATCAAATGCTGGCAGACTATAATCAGGAATTGACTGTACAGATCGGGGAAACATTGCAATCCCCACTTACGATTGAAGGCTACCAATATGTAGGGTATTTGAAATCTCAAAAAGAAGTGAAGCCTTCAGTTGATGGCAAGAAAGAGTTGAATCATTCGGCTCCTATTGATACTCCAGTTCAAACTTCAAACGGAAGTCAAGCGCAGGAAGAGTATCGTGCTCAGAAACCAAATGATGCTCCTGTATTTGAACAACCAGAGTTAAAGGTTGAAAGTAAAGAAACGAGTCATACAGAGATCATTCCTTTCCAAGTAGAGGAAGTAGAAGCAGCTGATTTGCCACAAGGTCAAACTGAGGTGATTCAGGCAGGGAAAAATGGTAGTCGTACCATCGTGACCCGCAGCTACATTTTAAATGGTCAGGTGATCCATACAGAGGAGGTTTCCAATCAGGTAACGACTGAGCCTACTTCTGAGATTAGAAAAGTCGGAAGCAAGGTCCTTTCTCCTACAAAACCAAGCCCAGGGGAGTCCGTTAGCGAGAAACCAACAGACGCTCCAATAAATGAAGTTCCAAGCTTAAACGTTGAAGAAAAAGATGTTACCACAACAGTGGCTGAACCCTACACTCGAGAACGAGTAGAGAGTGATAGCTTGCCAGTTGGCCAAATCAAGATAACTCAAGCTGGTCAAGATGGCGTGCGTACAATCGTCACCCGTCAGTACATGGTAGATGGAAAAGTAGAGAGAAGCCAGGAACTCTCTAACGAAGTGACGACTCCAGCGGTCTCAGAAATCGTAACAGTTGGAACAGGCCCTGTTAGCGAGAAACCAACAGACGCCCCAATAAATGAAGTTCCAAGCTTAAACGTTGAAGAAAAAGATGTTACTACGACGGTAGCAGAACCCTACACTCGAGAACGAGTAGAGAGTGATAGCTTGCCAGTTGGTCAGACCAAGATAACCCAAGCTGGTCAAGATGGCGTCCGTACGATTGTGACTCGTCAGTATTTAGTAGATGGCAAAGTAGAGAGAAGCCAGGAAATCTCCAACGAAGTGACGACTCCAGCGGTCTCAGAGATCGTAACGGTCGGAACAGCTCCTGTTAGCGAGAAACCAACAGACGCTCCTGTAAATGAAGTTCCAAGCTTAAACGTTGAAGAAAAGGACGTTACCACAACAGTGGCCGAACCCTATCCAACTAAGGAAGTGGAAAGTGCAGACCTGCCTTTGGGGCAAAGGGAAGTTAGCCAAGCTGGTCAAGATGGTGTCCGTACGATTGTGACTCGTCAGTATTTAGTAGATGGAAAAGTCGAAAATACAGAGGAAATCTCTAACACTATCACAAAAGAAGCAGTTCCTCAGATTATCAAAGTCGGTACAAAACCAATTTCTACAAATGTGGATCACGCTCCTGTGGAACCAGAAAAAGGAACTCTCGACCTCGAACCCTTACACCAATTAGTGGAAGAGGCCGATAGCATTCAGAAAACGCATCAGTATTTCAATGATACCACTGCAGATCAAGAGTCTTATAAACAGGCAGTCGCAAATGCCCAAGCTCTCTTTGAGGCATCTCATGCTAGTCAAGAACAGGTTGATTCTTTGAAAAAGGCCCTTGAAACTGCTAAGAATAATCTAGACGGCCAACCTGTTGATAAGAAAACTCTTGGAGTTGAATTTGACATGAAGGATGTGACTCAGTCTACAGTTGCTTACCAGTATGCTGATGAACAAGCCAAACTCCGCTATCGCCGTGCTCTAGATCAGGCCAAGCTCGTTTTGGACAATCCTTTGGCCAATCAAGCCTTGGTCGATCAAGTTCGGACGGATCTCGAGGCAGCTCGTCAAGCTCTGGATGGTGTCAAGAGAAAACCAATCCTCTCTCTAGTCCGTGTCGAGAAGGAAGAAGACAAACGCCAAGTTTCTCTTAGCTATCACTTGACGGATGCTACAGCTAGCTATCAATCAGCCAAAGTGCAGCTATACAAGGGTGAAACGTTAATTAAGGAAGTCGACCTTGCGGACCTCACTCAAAAATTGATACTTGGTGACTTGGACTACTATACTCCTTATACCCTCAAAACTGTCATGAAATATGACCTGGGTCAAGGGGAACAAACTAGCATAGAGGATCAACGTCCAGTTCAGCTTGATTATAAGAAGGTTGAAATCAAAGACATCAACCGCATCGAACTGTACGGTAAAGATGGCAGTCACTACCGACGTTACCTATCCTTGTCAGAAGTGCCGTCTGATTTGGACAACTACTATGTCCGCATTCAGTCAGACAAGTTCAAGGATATGCTCTTACCTGTTTCTAAGATTACTGATAAAGGCAATGCCTACTCCGTAACAGTATCAGCTAATCAGCTCGTCGAGGGAGAAGGGGATCATTATCGTCCAGATTACTCTTTTGAACTGCCGAAAACGCCTCTTAGCCAAGAAGGTGTCTATACGTCCTTCAAAGCGCTCGTAGAGGCCATGAAGTCAAATCCGACTGGAAACTTCAAACTAGGAGCGGATGTTTCAGCAGATGAACTTCAGTTGGAACAGTCTGCGACAAGCTATGTTCCAGAAGAATTTTCAGGTAGTCTAACTAGCCGAGTGGATGGAAAAGATTATACCATCTACAACTTGGCAAAACCACTCTTTGCAACCTTGAAAAATGCCACCATCCAGCAACTGACCTTGAAATCGGCTGCAGTTACAGGCAAGGATTCTATAGGGGGCTTGGCTAGCAACGCTCAGAATGCAACGATTACAGATGTTTCTGTAAGTGGTAGTCTATCTGGGAACAAGCATATCGGTGGACTCGTAGGAGTTGCCCAAAACACAAAACTAACTAATGTTGCCTTTAAAGGGTCCATCACCAGCACCCAAGATGGGGGACAGGAGTACAATATTGGTGGCCTGGTCGGTAACTTCCACGGCAACCAATCACTGGCGCAGAAGAGCCAAGCGGATGTATCTATCCAAGTAACGGGTCGAAATGGAGACCAGCGTGTTGGAGGCTTGATCGGTCGTTTGCAGAATGGAGCTAGATTAGAAACTTCTTATGTGACTGGTTCTATCCAAAATGGAGGTCATTCTGGCCAAGTCGGTGGAGCGATCGGATCTACTTGGAATAATGGACAGGTCCGAAATGTCTTGACCAGTGTCAAGGTTCAAAATGGTCATGCGATGACAGGAGATCCTTATCCTGAGGCTTCTGTTCGGGACTCTTATGTTCTTGAAGGAACTACAGCAAATCGAAAAGATGAGCGTTTTGTCCGTTCTATTTCAGAGGCCGATGCGCAAGCCAAACGTCAATCCTTTGGAATCACTTCAAACTTGACGGACCAGGAGCCATTGCAGAAAACTTACCAGCATCAGACAGACTATAGTCGAGTGAGAGGAGCTCAAGAGTCCAGAAAGCAAGCCTACGAAAATGTAGAAAAACTATTACCATTCTACAACAAAGACTTTATCGTTCATACAGCTAACCAATTAGCTGAAGATGATAAACTCAACAAAGTAGCCCTGCTAGATGTAGTTCCGATGAAAGATGAGACTCTGATAACGGATGTCAATAGCCATAAGGGTGAAATCAATAGACTGATGCTGCATTATGCAGATAAGACAATCGCTTATCTCGATCTGACCTACAAGGGTGATTTTGCCAATGGCCAGATTGCAGAATATAGCATCGCTGATAAAAATTTACTCTATACGCCAGAGGCCTTCTTATCTGACTATCAGTCTATTAAAGAGAGTGTCTTGGATGAACTCAGAGCTGTGACCTATGACTCGGCTGCAGTGCGTAAAGTATTAGGGATTGGTGAAACAGCTTCCTTAGATGATCTTTATCTGGAAAAAGCCTTTGAACAAACCAAGGCTGAACTAGGTCAGGAGCTCCTCAAGGTACTTTCAGTTGACAAGTCGATCAACACCCTAGGCCCTGCCGTAGCGGATGCGATTAGCCAAAAAATTCTGAAGAACAAAGAGGCCTTCATGCTTGGTCTGACCTATCTCAACCGATGGTACAATGTCAACTATGGAACTTTCAATACCAAAGATCTTAATGCCTATAAGTTTGATTTCTTTGGCAATCAAGCAGCTTCGACACTGGATACTATCATCGCTCTCGGGAACTCTGGAATGGGCAATCTTCGAGCACAAAACAACTTCAATGCCTACCGACAATCTCTAGCCAAGGAAAAAGGCAAAGGAGACCTCTTTGCTTACTTAGAAAGTCTGCGTGAACTCTTCTTGCCACACAAAACCAACAGTGAATGGTTCAAGGAAAATACCAAGGCTTATATCGTAGAGGCTCGTTCAAGTCTGCCAGAAATTCAGGCTAAACAGGACAATGCAGATCGTAAGAGTAAGTATACAATCAAGGTCTACGACAGACTGACTCAGGGAGATTGGGGCTTCAAGCAAATGGTCCTCCAGCTTCTGACCTTACCTGAAAGAGATGTCTATATCATCAGCAATATGTCGACCATCGCCTTTGGTAGCTTTGGAAGCTACAGGAAAGAAGGTGGCAGAGTTCTCTCAGGCGAGGAACTCCATCGACACGTTGAAAAACTTGTGGATCAATCAGCTGAATGGCAACGAAACCACTATGACATGTGGTACAACATTTTAAGTCCAAACAGGAAAGACACTCTATTCAGACGGGTGATCGTTACAGACGGTTTCTTTCTTTATAATGATAAAGGCCAGCAATATTGGGCTCCGCGTAATGATAAGACCTCTGTTGCTATGTACAATTTCTTTGGCCCTGCTGGCAAGTATCACGGAGACAATGGACTAGGAGCCTTTGCAAATGGTTATGAAGTCTTCTATGTCTATGACCAGATGCTGGGAGCTTCTGGAACCATGGTCTATACCCATGAAATGACCCACAACTCGGATGGTTCTATCTATTTTGAAGGACATGGTCGTCGTGAGGGTGAAGGACCTGAGAGTTTTGCTACAGGGATGTTAGAGTCTGTAACCAATGTTAGCGAAAAAGGTCTCGTCCTCAATAGCTTCTATCAGGGAGATAAAGATTCGACCACACGTTACCATACCTATGATCCTGTTGCTCGATTCTCCTCAGCAGATGCTCTTCGCGACTACATGCATGGAGTTTTTGACGTACTGAACCTTCTGGATTATGTAGAAGGGGATATTGTTACTGGAGTTCTAACTGATCAACAGAAAATGAAATGGTACCGTAAGGCTGAAAATTATAACTTTGAAAAAACTTCTTATGGTAAACAAGCTCACGCTGATGATCGAATTGTCCCTATAACTGCCGAAGAAGCAGCCAAACTAAAATCTGTTGATGCTCTGGTTGATCATAATATCATTGGTCGTCGCGATGGTTGGGATACCGCTAGCTTTGGACGAAATGGCTACTACATCGTCAATATGTTTGCTTCCTTCTATGCAGCTCTGGACAATCCAACTGGTGCTCCTGGGGGACTTATGTTCCGCCGTAGAGCCTACGAATTGCTAGGAGACAAGGGCTACCAACAAGGATTTGTCCCATATGTATCTGGCCAATACTCCGGCCAAGCGCTTAAAGAAGGTAATAAGACCTACTCAATCTGGAACAGAGGAGATGTCGGTGTAGTTGGAGATGATCTAATCCTTAAAAACCTCTACGGTAGTCAGTATGAATCATGGAAGGATTTGAAGAAAGCTATGTTGAATGAACGATACAACAAGGCCCAAAACTTCCTTCGCCCTATCACCATTGAGTTTGAAGCAGGAAAACTAGATAGCAAACGACAAATTACAATTTCTTCTTATGAGGAATTACAAGATTATATGTACTTAGCAGTACTAGCGGATGCCTCAGCTAAGAACATTGATCGTGCTTTATCAGACAGCTCTAAGAGCAGTGTCGCCCAACTCAAGTATCGTATTTTCAATGCTTATCTACGTGCTACAGACGACTTCAGACAGTCTATCTTTGAAAGATAAGTCTCTTGCAAAAACAGCCACGAAAAAAGAAGATCACTTGGATCTTCTTTTTTTAGGGGAACGGCTTGCTTAGTATAAAAACGAATGAATTTACAAATAAATTGATACATGACATATTTCTTACTCTAAATGTCTGGATAGAAATTTGAAACCATTCACCATCTAGTATATTCATTTTGAAATTTCTTTTGTTTTTCATGAAAATATGATAAAATGATAGCTGTAAAAATTTTTAAGGAGATTCAGATGAAAACAAATACACTTGCTCGCGTAAATGCGATTTTTGGTCTTATTTCAGGTATCGTCTTGCTGTTGGCACCTCTTGTTATGTTTATGATAGCTGTCGGGGCTGCTGCGGCAACGGAGGACTCAGATGCAACAGTTGGGCTATTGACGATTTTTTCAATTATTTTGTCATTGGTAAAAATTGCTGTCTTGGTTTTAGGAATTGTAGCCATTGTTTATTACAAGGACGATGAGCGTGTGACGCCTGCACCGTCTGTTTTGTTTATCGTAGGTGGTTCTGTTGGATTGATCCCATTCTTGGGCTGGGTAGGAGGAATTCTGACAATCATTGGTGGATCCCTCTATTTTGGACTTTTGAAAAAATTCGAGATTCAAGAATAATGACTTTTTGTTAGGAATATTTTTAAATAAGAGAAGGCGATTAGCCTTCTTTTTTTGTCATCAAGCAGAGGTAAACTTGACAAGATAAATAAGTTTTTACATTCATAAAATTCAAAGCATTTATTTGGGACAAGGACCTTTTTTTATAGTATAATGATGAATGTAAATTACCTATATCAAAATATAATTCTAGTTATTTCCTTGATAGAGGTTGAAAAGTTGAGAGGATTTAGAATGAAAAAGATTTTTGGAGAGAAGCAGCATCGTTTCTCCTTACGAAAATTAGCAATTGGACTTGTGTCAGCTTCGATTTCAAGCCTATTTTTTGTGTCCATTGCGAGTAGTGGAACCGTATTTGCCCAAGAAAATGTAGCTGTTCACTACAAATATGTGACGGATACGGAGCTGAGTAGGCAAGAAAAAGACTTGATTGTCAAGGATATTCCTAAAATTGCGGAAGATAGTGAGAGCACCTATTATCTAGTCTACCGTATGGATGAGAAAGCCCAGCTGGGTCAGTTGCCCAATACAGGTGGGCAGCATAGCCTTACTAGCGTTTTATCGGGTGGAGTCATGGCTTCGATCGGCCTCCTTATTTTTGTCGTATCGAAAAAGAAAGGCAAAAAGAAAGCTCTATTGAATGTGATTTTGATAACAGGGATGGGTAGTGGTTTGGTTTCTTCGGTTCAGGCTATCGAAAATCAGCTTTTGCTCCAGTACAATCAGGAATACCAATTATCCCAAGGAGATAGTCTGCCTTTGCCACGCACCCTATCGGGTTATACCTACCTAGGCTATATTAAGCAAGACAAGGACGCTAGTTTGCAAGAAACTGCTGCTAGAGGTCAGAAACCAGACTACACGGTTCAACCTCGTTTTCAGACCAATGAAGGTGGGCAAAAGGCAGGAGATGAGCAGAAAGCTACCTCTCCTACAACGCCTGCTGAGAAGCCAATCCCTTCTCAAGATTCATCCAATCAAAATCCGTCTGGTCTTGCTAGTGTAGATCCTCAAGACGAAGTCTTGGCTGGTCGCGTGAATAAACCAGAGCTCCTATACAAAGACCAAGAGATTGTAACCAAACTAGACTTTTCAGAAGTGGTTCAAGAAAATTCCGAACTAGCAGAGGGAACCATTCGTGTCAAACAAGAAGGTCATGCTGGGAAGAAGGTTGAAGTCGTTCGCATTTTCACTGTTGAAAACCAAGAAATTTCCCGAGAAGTTCTCTCGACCAATGTAGAAGAAGCCTTGCCACGTATAGTAGAAAAAGGGACTAAGAAGGCAGTTGTACCGAGTGAAGCATCTCAGTCTGCAAGAAAAGGAGAGCCTGAGACCCAGGCTTCCTTACCAGAATATAAAGGAGAACAAGCGGGAGCGATTGTAGCCCCTGAAACAGCTGAAAAACCAGAATATACAGGCACCCAAGCAGGAGCAGTCGTTGAACCCGAGCAGGTAGCTCCGCAACCTGAGTATCAGGGAACCCAAGCTGGTGCCATCGTCGAGCCAGAACAAGTTGAGCCAGAGGTTGGGGGCGTCCAGTCTGGGGCTTTGGTGGAACCAGAAATGGCTGAGAAACCATCCTATACAGGCGAGCAGTCTGGAGCAATCGTAGAGCCTGAACAGGTGCCACCAACACAAGAGTATACAGAAACTCAAGCGGGAGCGGTTGTTGCCCCTGAGACAACTGAAACACCAGAGTATACAGATAATCAATCAGGTGCTATCGTTGAACCAGAAATCCAGTCTTCCCTACCAGAATATAAAGGTGAGCAAGCAGGAGCCATTGTGGAACCGGAGCAAGTCGCTCCTCTTCCAGAATATACGGGCAATACCGAGCAAGTAAAACCGGAAGCTCCGACAGAAAAACCAAAAGAAAAAGATCCAGAGAAAACGCTTGAGCTAAGAAATGTTTCGGATCTGGAGTTGTATAGTCAGACCAATGGTACTTACAAACAACATGTTTCTTTAGACAGTGTTCCAAAGAATACAGAAACTTACTTTGTCAAGGTTAAATCTTCGGCAGTTAAAGATGTCTATCTACCAGTTTCTTCAATAACGGCAGAAACGAAAAATGGTCAGTCAGTTTATAAAATTACAGCCAAGGCTGAGAAACTCCAGCAAGAGCTAGAAAATAAATATGTCGATAATTTCACCTTCTATCTAGCTAAGAAGGCTACAGAGGAAACGACAACCTTTACTTCCTTTAGCAACCTCGTCAAAGCTATCAAGCAGAATCTCTCTGGAACCTATTATTTAGCAGCTAGCTTGAACGCCAACGAAGTGGAGTTGGATCCTGATGAAAAGTCCTACATCAAGGGTACCTTTACTGGTCAGTTGATCGGTGAAAAAGATGGCAAGCAGTATGCTATTTACAACTTGAAAAAGCCTCTGTTTGAAACTTTGAGTGGCGCTAGAGTAGAAAAATTGAGTCTGAAAAATGTCTCCATTTCAGGGAAAGATGATATCGGTTCACTGGCCTATGAAGCCCAGAATGGTACAAAGATTAAGCAAGTTCATATCGATGGTGTTCTAGCAGGTGAACGTGGTATCGGTGGTTTGCTGGCTAAGGCGGACCAATCAAGTATCACAGAGAGCAGTTTCAAGGGGAGAATTATCAATACTTATGAAACGACTGCTGCCTACAATATCGGTGGTTTGGTCGGTCATTTGACAGGTGACAAGGCTTTACTTAGTAAGTCAAAAGCGACAGTAGCCATTTCATCCAACACAAATACTTCAGATCAGACTGTAGGTGGTCTTGCAGGTCTAGTAGATCAGGATGCACAGATCCAAAATAGCTATGCTGAAGGTGATATCAACAATGTCAAGCACTTTGGTAGAGTTGCGGGAGTAGCAGGTAATTTGTGGGATCGAACTTCTGGTGATGTAAAGTATGCTGGAAGTTTGACCAATGTTCTCAGCGATGTCAATGTAACCAACGGAAATGCCATTACCGGTTACCACTACAATGGAATGAAGGTGAAGGACACATTCAGCAGCAAGGCCAACAGAGTCTACAATGTCACCTTGTTCAAGGATGAAGTCGTCAGCAGAGAATCCTTTGAAGAAAGAGGAACAATGCTAGATGCTTCCCAAATCGAAAGCAAAAAAGCAGCCATTAATCCTCTCACTCTACCAACAGTGGAGCCCCTCTCAACAAGTGGCAAGAAAGACAGTGATTTTTCTAAGGTGACCCATTATCAAGCTAAGCGCGCTTTGGCTTATAAGAACATTGAAAAATTGCTACCTTTCTACAACAAGGCAACTATCGTCAAATACGGAAACCTGGTCAATGAGAACAGTCTTTTGTATCAAAAAGAACTCTTGTCAGCAGTCATGATGAAGGATAACCAAGTCATCACAGATATTGTTTCCAATAAAGAGACGGCAAACAAACTCTTGCTACACTACAAGGACCATTCATCTGAGAAACTCAATCTCAAATACCAGGATGATTTTGCCAAATTAGCAGAATATAGTCTAGGAGATACTGGACTTCTCTATACGCCAAATCAATTCCTGTATGACCAATCTTCTATCATCAAGCAAGTCTTACCTGACTTACAAAAGGTTGACTACCACTCAGAAGCCATCAAAGAGACACTCGGTATTTCTCCAAATGTCAAACAGACCGAGCTCTATCTAGAAGACCAGTTCGCTAAAACCAAGGAGCAACTGGAAGACAGTTTGAAAAAACTCTTGTCAGCAGATGCTGGACTTGCCGGTGATAATCCAGTTACCAAGGGCTACCTTGTAGATAAAATCAAGCACAACAAGGAAGCTTTGCTACTTGGCTTGACCTATCTGGAACGGTGGTATAACTTTAGCTATGGTCAGGTGAATGTCAAAGACCTAGTTCTGTACCATCTGGACTTCTTTGGTAAGGGAAATGCTTCACCACTAGATGCCCTGATTGAGTTGGGTAAATCTGGCTTTAACAATCTTCTAGCTAAGAATAATGTCGATACTTATGGTATCAGTCTTGCCAGTCAACATGGAACGACAGATTTGTTTAGCACGCTGGAACATTACCGAAAAGTCTTTCTACCAGAGAAAAGCAACAATGACTGGTTTAAATCACAGACCAAGGCTTACATCGTCGAAGAAAAATCCACTATCGAAGAGGTGAAAACAAAGCAAGGACAGACTGGTAGCAAGTATTCTATCGGTGTCTATGACCGCATCACTAGTGCCACATGGAAATACCGCAATATGGTCTTGCCTCTCCTAACCTTGCCAGAGAGATCCGTCTTTGTCATCTCAACTATGTCTAGTCTAGGATTTGGAGCTTATGATCGCTACCGCAATAGCGAGCATAAAGCGGGCA
The DNA here is from genome assembly GCF_000257455.1 of Streptococcus oralis SK610. Lineage (GTDB taxonomy): Bacteria > Bacillota > Bacilli > Lactobacillales > Streptococcaceae > Streptococcus > Streptococcus oralis_CB. The sequence continues at coordinate 123,587 of NZ_AJKQ01000031.1, read as the reverse complement.
AGGCTCTCAATGATTTTGTAGAAGAAAATGCGCGTGAAACAGCCAAACGTCAGCGAGATCACTACGATTATTGGTATCGTATTTTAGATAATGAGGGACGTGAAAAACTCTATCGTACCATCTTGCTTTATGATGCTTATAAGTTCGGCGATGACACAACATCTGGAAAAGCTACAGTAGAGGCTAAGTTTGATAGTTCCAATCCAGCCATGAAGAACTTCTTTGGACCAGTTGGCAATAAGGTAGTACACAACCAGCATGGAGCCTACGCAACAGGGGATGGTGTCTACTATATGTCTTACCGTATGCTTGACAAGGATGGAGCCATTACCTATACCCATGAGATGACCCATGATTCCGATCAGGATATCTACCTTGGCGGCTATGGTCGAAGAAGTGGTTTGGGACCAGAGTTCTTCGCAAAAGGCTTATTGCAAGCCCCTGACCAACCAAGTGACGCAACCATTACCATCAATTCTATCTTGAAACACTCAACATCAGATAGTACAGAAGGATCCCGTCTTCAAGTCTTGGATCCGACAGAGAGATTCCAAAAGGCAGCAGATCTTCAGAACTATGTCCATAACATGTTTGACCTTATCTACATGCTGGAATATCTCGAAGGGCAGTCAATCGTTAATAAACTAAGTGTTTACCAGAAAATGGCGGCTCTCAGAAAAATTGAGAACAAGTATGTAAAAGATCCATCAGATGGAAATGAGGTTTATGCCACTAACGTAGTCAAAGAATTGACAGCAGAAGAGGCGCAAAAATTGACCAGCTTTGAGAGTTTGATTGACCACAACATCTTATCAGCTCGTGAGTACCAGTCTGGCGAGTATGAACGAAATGGCTACTATACGATTAAACTCTTTGCCCCAATCTTTTCAGCTCTCAGCAGTGAGAAAGGCACGCCAGGGGACCTGATGGGACGCCGAATTGCTTACGAACTTTTGGCTGCCAAAGGCTTTAAGGATGGAATGGTACCTTATATCTCAAACCAATACGAAGAAGTTGCCAAACAAAAAGGTAAAACTATCAATCTCTATGGTAAAGAACGAGGATTGGTGACCGATAAACTTGTATTGGACAAGGTATTTGAAGGCAAGTATTCATCTTGGGCGAATTTCAAGAAAGCCATGTACAAAGAACGTGTGGATCAGTTTGAAAACTTGAAACAAGTGACCTTTAAAGATCCGACAAAACCATGGCCAAGCTATGCGACCAAGACCATCAATAGTGTGACTGAATTGCAGGAACTCATGGATCAAGCTGTACTACAGGATGCAGTGGCTCCTCGTTGGAGTGACTATAAGCCAGAAATCGACAGTGCCGTTCATAAGTTAAAGAGAGCAATCTTTAAGGCCTATCTTGACCAAACAAAAGACTTCAGAACCTCTATTTTTAAGAAATAAGTTTTGGAGAATGAAAAGAGAGGACCGACTGGTCTTCTCTTTTTATAGCTTGATATCCCTGTTAGGAAGCTGGTATGAGATAGGTTTGTGTCTGAGAAGTCCTTTCGTTTCTGGAGCAAATATGGTAGAATGATAGCTACGAGAGAAGGAGGTTTTGATGGAGAGAGATAGATTGGTTCGACTCAATTGGAGACTGGGCATGCTGGCAGGAGTGACCTTACTTTTGGGGCCTGTCCTACGATTTTTGCTATCCTATACTGGGGCTCTCATCTATAAAGAACCTTCAAAGATGTTGGTCGTCACGGTTGTCTTTTCCTTGCTCCTGACATTTTTTAAGATTTTGATGATTGCATTAGGGACCTTTATGTTAATCTATTTCGAAGAAGATCAACAACTTCGAAAGCTGCCTTCTATTTTATTTATCATTGGTGGCGTGCTGGGCTTTCTTTCAGCGACCGAGTGGATAGGAGGATTTCTAATCATTAAAGGCGCTGTTTCTTTTTCTAAATTTTTAAAAGAAGTCCGTGGCCTTGTCTGATAGTCTAGTGAAACAATCCGTTTGAGGGTTGTTTTTTATTTAAAGAATTATCTGGCGAAAGAATATGTTAGCAAAATGCTTTTTTTTTTATAAGAAAACATGATGTAATACAACTTGAAAAAATAAAAAGAGAATATTATGAAATAATCTTTCATTACATCATATTTAACATTCTATTTAAAAGCTTCCATTACTTTAGAGGGAGTCTTTATAAAAATTTCCAGCCCTAATACTATTTTAAAAGTTATTCCACTGGGTTCTCAAAATAAAACAATTCCTGTTGATCATGTTGCAAGTGTAGATAGTTCATTTCGTCTTGATTTCAAATCATTTGCTTGGGGTATCATTTTCGCTCTTATCGGCCTTTCAATGATGCAAAATTCATTTATCGGAGGATTGATATTAGCGGCTTATGGTGTATTAACAGTGCTAAGTGCTTTTCAAACTCTACTAGTTTTGCATCTTACTTCTGGTGGAACACATGTTGTCAGTGTGGTAGTATTTGAAAAAGCTAATCTTGAAAATTGCAAAGAAACAATTGAAGGTCTAATTCATAATCGTTACAATGATACTAATGTAACTAAGAATACTGATCGTTTAATTGATGCTTTAAATAACAAATAATTGCAATCGTTTCTTGATTGAATATCGCGAATTAATAATAACTAGATGAGAGGACACTGTTCTCTCTTTTTAGTTGATTTTAACTAGCTTTTTTGTGAAAAATTGTGTAAAATAGAATAGATAAACGAGGGCAACCTCGAAAAATAAAAGGAGAATCCATCTAATGGTAAAATTGGTTTTTGCTCGCCACGGTGAGTCTGAATGGAACAAAGCTAACCTTTTCACTGGTTGGGCTGATGTTGATTTGTCTGAAAAAGGTACACAACAAGCGATTGACGCTGGTAAATTGATCAAAGAAGCTGGTATCGAATTTGACCAAGCTTACACTTCAGTATTGAAACGTGCGATCAAAACAACAAACTTAGCTCTTGAAGCTTCTGACCAATTGTGGGTTCCAGTTGAAAAATCATGGCGCTTGAACGAACGTCACTACGGTGGTTTGACTGGTAAAAACAAGGCTGAAGCTGCGGAACAATTTGGTGATGAGCAAGTTCACATCTGGCGTCGTTCATACGATGTATTGCCTCCAAACATGGATCGTGATGATGAGCATTCAGCACACACTGACCGTCGTTACGCTTCACTTGACGACTCAGTTATCCCAGATGCTGAAAACTTGAAAGTGACTTTGGAACGTGCCCTTCCATTCTGGGAAGACAAAATCGCTCCAGCACTTAAAGATGGTAAAAACGTATTCGTAGGAGCTCACGGTAACTCAATCCGTGCCCTTGTAAAACACATCAAACGCTTGTCAGACGACGAAATCATGGATGTGGAAATCCCTAACTTCCCACCATTGGTATTCGAATTCGACGAAAAATTGAACGTAGTTTCTGAATACTACCTTGGAAAATAATCTATAAACAGAAAGCCTAGGAATTCCTAGGCTTTTTTGTATCTAAGTTAAAAATAAAGGCAACTTAGCTAATTGAAAAAGTAAAAATGAGAGGAAACAGTTTATGCTGTAGCAGGTTGGATGAATTAAGTTTCTTTTAATTCGTAGTTCCAGTGTTCGTAGTTATAGGTTGATAAAATCATATCCGTGATTTCTTCTGGTTCTTCTTGAGCTCCCCCAGCAATCCAAAGAGAAATAATCCCTTCAATACTTGATAAGAAGATTTCCAAAGCGTATTTGTGAGGAATTTGGAAGTTTTCTGATAAGAAATGACGAGTCCTTTCTTTTTGATTTTCAGTTAGAATAATGCTACTTAGAAATTCACGAATTGCACCACGAAAGTCTATGTAATGACTTTGGGACAAGGCGTTGATAAGGCGTTCGTTCGAACGTAATATATAGAAATTTGCTAACATAAACTTTCTAGGCGATTCTCTTTCTTTTTCTAAAAAAATGTAGAGCTGGGAAATGATTTCACTTTTAAAACTGTCAATCATTTGATATTTATCTTCATAGTGTAGATAGAAAGTTCCCCTATTAATTCCTGCCCGTTTGCAGAGCTTACTAATTGATATATTTTCAAATTTCTCCTCTGATAGCAACTGAATCAAAGCTTCTTTGATGCCTTCCTTAGTAGTAGTTTTTCGTTTCTGAACCATTTTTCTTCCTTTTTATTAAATCAACACTTTGTTGATTTTTGATTATTGCTTTTTGACTTAGCCCATTATATAATATTTGTGATTTAGAATCAACACCTTGTTGATTTAAGGAAACGAGCTTTGAAAAGGAGATAAACGATATGGCTTATATTGAAATGAAACACAGCTACAAGCGTTATCAGGTTGGGGATACGGAGATTGTGGCTAATCATGATGTGAATTTTGAAATTGAAAAGGGGGAGCTGGTTATTATCCTTGGTGCTTCAGGTTCTGGAAAATCAACCGTTCTCAATCTCCTAGGAGGTATGGATACCAATGATGAGGGGGAGATTTGGATCGATGGTGCCAATATTGCCAACTATAGTTCGCACCAGCGAACAAACTATCGTCGTGAAGATGTAGGTTTTGTTTTTCAGTTTTATAATCTAGTTTCCAATCTGACAGCCAAGGAAAATGTGGAACTGGCTTCAGAAATCGTGACAGATGCCTTAGAACCTGAGCAGGTCTTGACAGATGTAGGTTTGGCTCATCGCCTCAATAATTTTCCAGCCCAGCTTTCTGGAGGGGAGCAACAGCGAGTCTCCATTGCACGCGCTGTAGCCAAAAATCCTAAAATTCTCCTCTGTGATGAACCGACTGGTGCCTTGGATTACCAGACGGGGAAGCAAGTCTTGAAGATTCTCCAAGACATGTCTCGTCGAAAAGGAGCGACGGTGATTATCGTGACCCACAATGGTGCGCTAGCTCCTATTGCAGATCGCGTGATTCATATGCGCGATGCTACAGTTAAGAGCATGACGATCAATGAGCATCCGCAGGATATCGATACATTGGAGTATTAGCATGAAAAAAACATATCGAAAAGACCTATTTCAGTCAGTGACGACTTCAAAGGGACGCTTTGTTTCTATCTTGACCTTGATGATGCTGGGTTCTTTAGCCCTAGTAGGTCTTAAAGTAGCCAGTCCAAACATGGAACGCACGGCAGGGGATTATCTCCGTAAAGCCAATACCCTGGATCTGGCCGTAATAGCTGATTATGGGTTGGACAAAGAAGACCAAGACGAACTAAAGACCCTTCAAGGAGCAAGTGTTGAGTTTGGCTATATGGCAGACCTAACCGTTGAAAATGGTGAGGAAGCAGTTCGACTTTATTCCAAACCAGAGAGCATTTCAACCTTTCAAGTGACAGAAGGGCGACTGCCAGAGACAAATGAGGAAATTGCCCTAGCCGACTTCTGGAAAGACCGCTATCAGATTGGGCAGACCATTACCTTTACTAAGAAAGAAGAAAAGTCCATCGTAAAATCCCAAACTTTTACAATTACTGGATTTGTTGAGTCGGGTGAGATTCTTTCTAAAGAAGATTTAGGAAGTGCTAGTAGTGGAAATGGCAACCTGACTGGCTATGGAGTAATTTTACCCAGTCAGTTTGACTCAGATGTTTATAGTATTGCGCGTGTGCGCTATGACGATTTAAAAAATCTGGATACTTTTTCATCAGACTATAAGACCAAACGAGCCCAACATCAGGAAGAGTTGCAAGACTTACTTGCTGATAATGGTCAAAAAAGATTGGCAAGTATCAAATCAAATGGGCAAAAGAGCTTGGAAGAGGGCAAAGAACAGCTCCAAACTGCTGAAAGCAACCTTGAAAATGGCAAGAGTCAGTTAGAGCAGGCCGAAAGTCGCTTGAAAACGCAAGAAGAACAAGCGACCGCTTTACCAGAACCGCAAAAGAGTCAAATCGAGGGACATCTGACAAAAGCTAAGGAAGAACTGGCGACTAAAAAAGAAAAACTGGCTCAGACAGAGAGTGATCTAACTAAGGAAAAAGAGAAGCTTGAACAGCGTCAGAAAGAGCTTGATGAACTGGCAGAGCCGAAATACCACGTATACAATCGCCAAACCATGCCAGGTGGTCAAGGCTACCGCATGTACAGCAATTTATCAACAAGTATTCGTTCTATCGGAAATATTTTCCCCGTGGTGCTATATATGGTCGCTGCAATGGTGACCTTTACAACGATGACTCGCTTTGTGGATGAAGAGCGTACCAATGCTGGTATATTCAAGGCTCTAGGTTACCGGAATCAAGATATAGTTGCCAAGTTTGTCCTCTATGGTTTTCTTGCTGGAACTGTGGGAACCATTTTAGGAACGCTTCTTGGACATTATCTTCTTGCAGGCGTGATTTCGGATGTTATAACAGCTGGGATGGTCGTTGGGAAAAGCCAGGAGTATTTTTACTGGTCTTATAGCCTCCTTGCCCTAGCCTTGAGTTGGGTATCTAGTGTCTTGCCAGCTTATCTGGTGGCGCGGAGGGAATTACACGATGAAGCAGCCCAACTTTTGCTTCCCAAACCTCCCGTTAAAGGATCAAAGATTTTGATGGAACGGTTGAGCTTTATATGGAGTCGTTTGAGCTTCACTCATAAGATTACAGCGCGAAATATTTTCCGTTATAAGCAACGGATGTTGATGACCATTTTTGGAGTTGCAGGTTCGATGGCTCTCTTATTTGCCGGTCTTGGCATTCAGTCTTCTGTAGGAGGAGTTTCCGAGCGCCAATTTGAACAAATCCAGCAATACCAGATGATTGTAGCAGAAAAGAGCAGTGCCAGTGAGCAAGAAAAAGCAGATTTAGAAAGTGCCTTGCAAGCTGAATCGATCCATGCTTATCAAAAGATTTACTCTAAAACCATTGAAAAAGATTTCAAAGGAAAAGCAGGACTTCAGACTATCACCATAATGGTCACAAGAAGAGAAGACTTCAAGCCTTTTATCGCATTACAGGAAAATGGGCAAGAGGTGGAGTTCACTGATGGAGCTGTCGTGAGTCAAAAACTAGCTCAACTAGCAGATGTTAATGTTGGAGATAAGCTAGAGCTTGATGGGAAAGAAATCAAGGTCTCGGCGATTTCTGAAAACTACGTTGGACACTTTGTTTATCTCAACCGAGCGACGTATGAACAAGTCTACGGCACCAGTCCGAAAGACAATACCTACCTAGTGAAATTAAAAGAGCCGACACCATCCAATACGGAGAAAGAAGCTGCTGTCTTTATGAAAAAAGCTGCTGTTTCTGGGGTGGTCCAAAATGCAACGGCTATCCACCTCTTTGAATCTGTAGCCAATTCTCTCAATAAAACCATGGCAATCCTTGTCCTTGTTTCCGTCTTACTAGCCATTGTCATTCTTTACAATCTCACCAATATCAATGTGGAAGAACGTATCCGCGAACTTTCCACTATCAAGGTTCTCGGTTTCCACAATAAAGAAGTGACCCTCTATATCTACCGCGAGACCATAGTGCTATCCCTTGTGGGGATTGTTCTCGGTTTGGTAGCAGGCTACTATTTACATCAATTTTTGATACAAATGATTTCACCTGCCACCATACTTTTTTATCCACGAGTCAGCTGGGAAGTCTATGCTCTTCCAATCGTCGCAGTGACTGTAATCTTAGCCTTACTGGGCATCTTTGTCAATCACCACTTGAGAAAGGTGGATATGCTTGAAGCCCTGAAATCAGTAGAGTAATTCAAGGTTTTAAACAGTAAATCAGTTGACAAAGTCTCTGCTTCTTGGTAGAATAAGAATTGTCGTAAAGACAAATAACTTCTTCTTGGTTACAGGCATGCCAACCTGTCACTCGGATGAAGCCAAATAAAAAGGAGAAACATCATGGCAATCTCAAAAGAGAAAAAAAATGAAATCATCGCACAATATGCACGTCACGAAGGTGATACAGGTTCAGTAGAGGTTCAAGTTGCTGTCCTTACTTGGGAAATCAACCACCTTAACGAACACATCAAACAACACAAAAAAGACCACGCTACTTACCGTGGATTGATGAAGAAAATCGGTCGCCGTCGTAACTTGCTTGCATACTTGCGTAAAAACGACGTTAACCGTTACCGTGAGTTAATCAACTCTCTTGGACTTCGTCGCTAATCTTGCGTCTAAAACGTTTCTATACTTCGTTGGCTTCAGCTCGATGTACCATTAGTACAATCTTCGCCTCGTCGCCTAGTCTATAAACGTTTTATCCAGCAAGAATTATGATGCTAAGGGCTCCAAAAATCCGTATGAAAATAGGGAAAGGAAACAGTGTTCGATGAACACAAGGAGTTTCATCTTTTTCACTAGGATTTTAGCCCGAGATCAAATCAGCTCTCTGACTTCAGAGAGCTTTTTTATTGAGGTTTTATCGGTCACAATTTTGGAGACTACAAAAACCAAGCCGTCAGGGTATGTCTTAATCATTTCGTTTTATCGGTCATAATTTTGGAGACTACAAAAACCTCAAATGGTATCAGCTAATGACACCATGAAGGTGCGCAGTTACTCGGCTTTTCAAGCCGAGTAACTGTCTGCAAGCCCCCTCGGAGAGCCCACACTTTACGAAGTAAAGTATAGTATGTTATACTTTACATGGAAGTAGTCACCGAATTTCAGTTAGAAATTACTTTGTAACTACATTTTGAGGAGGAGTAAAATGCTTTCCTACGTTCGACATTACCCACTAGCGATAGCTAAATTAATGTGTCTGTGCTTCCCTAAAATCTGCTGATTTATTACTGACTAATACAGGAGTTTTTTTATGGTACAGACAATCATATCTGCTATTGGTGTTTATATTTCCACCAGTATCGATTATTTAATTATTTTAATTATTTTATTTGCACAGCTATCACAGAATAAACAGAAATGGCATATTTATGCGGGGCAATATCTAGGAACAGGCTTACTTGTAGGGGCGAGTTTAGTTGCTGCTTATGTCGTTAATTTCGTGCCTGAAGAATGGATGGTTGGATTGCTTGGTTTAATCCCTATCTATTTAGGGATTCGCTTTGCAATTGTTGGAGAAGGTGAGGAAGAAGAGGAAGAAATTATTGAAAGATTAGAACAAAGCAAGGCAAATCAACTGTTTTGGACAGTTACATTGCTGACAATTGCGTCTGGCGGAGATAATTTAGGTATCTATATACCTTATTTTGCTTCGTTAGATTGGTCACAGACCCTCGTGGCGTTGCTTGTGTTTGTAATCGGCATAATTATCTTTTGCGAGATTAGTCGGATGTTATCCTCTATTCCGTTAATATTCGAGACAATTGAAAAATACGAGCGAATCATTGTGCCCATAGTATTCATTCTACTTGGACTATACATCATGTATGAAAATGGCACGATAGAGACTTTTCTGATCGTGTAGATTTTTTTGTTTCACTAGGATTTTAGCCCGGGCTCAAATCAGCTCTCTAATTTTAGAGGGCTTTTTATGTTGTCACTTTACCTCGATATACCCAAGTATAATCTTCGGTTACGATTATTAGCACTGTAAGGTAAAATAAACTAGATCATCTCCCTTTGGGGAGATTTTTTGTTTCACGAACATTTTTGTACAATCTTCGGCTTGTCTATATATGTCTCCATCCTTGTTCATCTAATAGAAATATGGTATACTTTTTATGAGAATTTTCTAAATTTTTAATTTTGTCTAAGGAGGTTTTCATGCTTTCCAAATTTTCTGGAAGCCGACAAGATTTGCAATTTGTGTTGTTTTTGGTTATTTTGCTAAGTGTTTTAGGAATTTCCCTCTTTCTAGCTGTTTCTATGGGATCCGTTGCGATTGATCTAGGCGATACCTATCGGATCATTTTGAGTAGATTGGGATTTCCTCTTGAGATAGGAGAGGTTTCCAAGTCTACTCTTGCCATTGTATGGAACATGAGATTCCCCCGAGTATTGTTAGGTCTGATAGTAGGGGCTGGTCTTTCTATGTGTGGTAGCGTGATGCAGTCCACAGTGAACAACCCCATCGCAGAGCCTTATGTCTTAGGAATTTCTGCGGGTGCAACTCTAGGGGCAACTTTGAGCATCATTCTTGGTTTAAAATTGGTGATTAGCCTTGGAGCTTTCCTTGGAGCTATTTTGGCAACAATCGCTGTCCTCATCATTGCCTCTATGCAGGGAAGGATGACGACTTCTAGTCTGATCTTATCAGGAACGGTGGTCAATGCTCTCTTTCTGGCATTTTCCAACTTTATTATCTCAGTCGGCGCTAATGCGGACAGTGTGATGACCATTAAGTTTTGGACTATGGGCTCGCTTGCCGGGACTAGCTGGTCTGACTTAGTCCTGCCAACTATGGTGGTAGGAATAGCCTTTCTATTTTTCTCTACTCAGTATCGTGTTTTTAATGCGATGATGATGGGAGATGAGGCTGCTTTAACTTTGGGGATTCCCTTACGCTTCTATTGGTATCTTTATGTGACCATGGTGGCTGTGTTGACAGCAGTATTAGTGGCAACCTGTGGGATTATTGGATTTGTCGGTCTGATTACGCCACATTTAGCTCGAGGGTTAGTAGGAACGAATTACAGGAGACTTTTTCCCGTTGCGACCTTACTGGGTGCCCTCTTTGTCATATGGGCAGATGTACTCTCTCGTATCATCATTCCAAACGCAGAGCTACCTATTGGTATTTTCACAGCTTTAGTGGGTGCTCCCTTCTTTATCTACATTGTTGGAGGTAGGCGAAGGGAGGTGAGGGTCTGATATGGACTTGATTTGTCAGGATGTTCACTTTGGACTAGGAGAGAAAAAAATCCTCAAAGGAGTTTCTCTTAAGGTTGAAGGGCACCGATTTCATACGATACTAGGACCAAATGGAAGCGGGAAAACCAGCCTGCTTAAACTCCTTTATCGTCAGGAAAAGGCAAACAAAGGCTTGATAAGCTTAGATGGAAAGCCTCTGGAGCATTGGTCACTTAAAGAAACGGCTAAGCAGATGGCAGTTGTAACCCAGTTTAATCAATTGCAGTTTGATTGTACAGTTGAGGAAATCGTCTTGCTAGGAAGAACTCCCCACCTCTCTTTTCTACAGAAGGAAAAGGAAAGGGATTATGCCCTCGTTCAAGATGCTCTTGTCAAGGTGGATATGCTCGAGAAGAAAACTCGTCTCTATTCGTCTCTGTCAGGGGGGGAGAAACAACGAGTCTTGTTAGCACGCGCCTTAGCGCAAGAACCGACTCTCTTGCTCCTGGACGAACCAACCAATCACCTGGATATCAAGTATCAGCTAGACTTGTTGGCCATTGTGAAGAATCTCAAGGTCAATGTTTTAGCTGTCCTACATGATATTCAACTTGCTTGTCGCTATTCGGATTATCTCTATCTGATGAAAGAGGGAGAAATCCTTTACCAAGGGACTCCAAAGGAAACCATCACCCCTGAGTCATTGCAAACTGTATACGGAGTTCAAAGTCAGGTTACTTGGACCGAGGATCAGCAAGCTATGATTCACTATTTATAAGAATGAAAAGGAAAACAAGATGAAAAAAACACTAAGCATTTTACTAGTAACAGTAGCTACCCTAACTATGGCAGCTTGTGGCAATACTACTACAGAAAAAACTACCACACAGTCTAGCACAGAAACAAGTCAAAAGGTGAGCACAGAGACGACTTATCCGTTAACGGTCAAGACCTATGATGCTAAGGGAAATGAAGTCGAACAAGTCTTTGATAAGGCACCTGAAAAAGTTATCACCAACAATCTTTCAACCACTGAAATCTTATTGGAGTTAGGGTTGAAGGATAAAATTGCTGGCATGCTTAACCCTGATAATGCTGTAACAGGTAAATACAAAGATGCGATTGCGACGATTCCTCAAATTGGGGACAAAAAAACAGTATCACAAGAAACAGTCCTTTCTTATGAGCCAGACGCTGTGATGGGTCGAAACATGATGTTTTCTGAAAAATCCTTGGGGACAGTCAGCACTTGGAATGAAAACAAAATCCCAGTCTATACGCAAAAAGCTTCTCTCTCAACGATTCAGCAAGATTTGGGAAATATTGTAGAAGATGTTAAAAATCTTGGAATGATTTTTAATGTTCAGGACAAGGCTAATGAATACGCGGCCCAATTACAAGCTAAAATTGACGCTGTTAAGAAAGCAAACCCAGCAAGCCAAGGTGAAAAGAAAAAGGCTTTGATTATGGTTGCTTATAATGACGAAACCTTCGGTGCTTACAAGTCTGCTTTGCAAGAGAGCTTGTTGAATCAACTTGGTTATACCAACGTTGCAACGGGAACATCAGGCTTGACCTTGGAAAATCTCGTGTCAATGGATCCTGAGTTGATTATCTATGTGACCAGCGACCGCAATAAAAAATTGGATGCCAACGCAGTAGAGTTGATGAAGGCAAATGAAGTTTTGGAAAACGTTCCTGCAATTAAGAATCAAAAAATCATGACCATCTCTTACGATGAGTTGATGGACTATGGTCCAGCAGTGATTGATTCCCTCGAGAAAATCAATGACTTTATCAATAAATAATGAGTTTGATTGGGAAGGGATCCAAGTCAAGGTCAGCCTTCCTTCGACCTATGATCCCAACCAAACCTATCCAGCGATTCTCTTGAATGATGGAAACTTGGATTTCCTATCCTCCCTTTCAGAATCTGTGATTTTAGTGGGCTTGACCTCTAAAAATCGCCTAGACGCCTACACTCCATGGAAGGCATCTGCTCTGAGAGATGGAGCTCAAGATTTTGGCGGTCAGGCAAATGCCTATCATGGTCATTTATTTGGAGGTCTTTTAGACAAGTTGCAGTCGCTTTATCGCCTAGACAAAAATCGCCTTGCTTATGGAGGGTATTCATTAGGTGGTTTGGCGGCAGTTTACAGTCTTTTCAGCTTTGACAAGGTATCCTGTGTCTTCTCAATCTGCGGTTCCTTTTGGTATCCTGATTTTACGACTTATTGCAAGGATGAAAAGGTGAAAAATTTAGATTGTTTACTGTATTTACAGAATGGTCAAACAGAAGGAGCCCATCATACCAATCGATTGGCTCAAGCACCAGTCTATGCTGAGCAGATTCATACCAGTCTTCAACAACACTATCCGACTAGTCAGTTTGTCTTTGATCCCTATGGGCATCATGAGCAAGTGGTTGAACGATTCCTAGCCTTTTCCAACTGGTTGGCTCAAAAATGGAAAATCGAATAAAAGAAATATCCCTTGGCAAAAGCCAAGGGATAATTGTATTTTTTAACCAAGAGCCTCTCTCTTCTTATCTGGATTCCAGATAAAACTTGCGAAGAAGGTAAAGATAATCGTTAGGATACCAACAATCACAGCAAGGAAGAGGGCAGGGATGCGGACAAACCACCAGAGTGGATTTGGTTTTTTATCATTGTGCCATTGCTTGGTTTCTTCGTCTAAACGTTGGAATTCTGCTTGGATACGGTCTGCAACCATTTCAATCCCTTCATCATTCATTTTCTTGATGTCTGAGATATCGATAGGATTTCCAAAGTTCATGTCCACACGTTCACGGCTAACCAAACCTTTCAAGGTCATGGGACCAGTATAGGTAACTGGCATGATACGGACCTTAGCCATCTTGGCAATCAGAGCAACTCCGCCTTTGACATCGTTTGAGTGACGGCTTCCACTTGGAAACATGATGAGAGAACGGTCGCTTTTTTTGAGGACATTGATAGGGTATTTGATAGCAGAGGCGTTAGGTTTTTCCCGGTCGATAGGAAAGGCGCCACACATACGGATCCACCAGCCAAAGATACGGTTGTTAAACAGCTCTTTTTTGGCCATAAAGATGAACTGTTTTGGCTTGGTCGCAAAAGCCATATATACAGGATCCCACCAGGTACGGTGAGGTGCGACGAGGATATAGTTTTCGTCTCGGCTAGGGATTTTATCAGTATTGTGATAGTGGGCATTGCCATTGATGGACCACAAGATCAGCATGACTAGTCCACGCAAATAAGTATAAAACATGAGATCTCCTTCGATTGTATTGCTTTTATTATTATACCTTATCAAAAGATTACTGGCAAACTTTTTCAGTTATCAGCCAACAGTTTTAGATGGGATTAGAATTCTTTTAAAAAAAATGATATGATAGAATTTATGGATAAAAATAAGATAATGGGATTAACCCAAAGAGAAGTCAAGGAAAGAAAGGCTCAAGGTTTGGTCAATGACTTTACCGCGTCGGCCAGTACCAGTACTTGGCAAATCATCAAACGAAATGTTTTTACACTTTTTAACGCGTTGAACTTTGCCATTGCTTTGGCGCTAGCTTTTGTGCAGGCTTGGAGCAATCTGGTCTTCTTTGCTGTTATTTGCTTTAACGCTTTTTCTGGAATTGTGACCGAGCTACGGGCCAAACACATGGTGGACAAGCTCAATCTCATGACCAAGGAAAAGGTCAAAACCATTCGTGATGGTCAGGAAATTGCCATCAATCCAGAAGAATTGGTTCTAGGAGATGTCATTCGTCTGTCGGCTGGGGAGCAGATTCCTAGTGATGCGCGGGTTTTAGAAGGCTTTGCGGAAGTCAATGAAGCCATGTTGACGGGTGAGAGTGACTTGGTGCAAAAGGAAGTTGACGCCCTACTTTTGTCTGGGAGTTTCTTAGCCAGTGGCGCAGTTTTGGCTCAAGTTCACCATGTCGGGGCAGACAACTATGCTTCCAAACTCATGCTGGAAGCTAAGACAGTGAAACCGATCAATTCCCGTATCATGAAATCGCTAGACAAGCTAGCTGGTTTTACTGGGAAGATTATCATTCCCTTTGGTCTAGCTCTCCTGCTAGAAGCCTTGATGTTAAAAGGCTTACCCCTCAAGTCATCCGTTGTAAATTCATCGACAGCCCTTTTGGGGATGTTGCCTAAGGGAATTGCCCTTTTGACCATTACTTCACTCTTGACTGCGGTGATCAAGCTGGGCTTGAAAAAGGTCTTGGTGCAGGAGATGTACTCTGTCGAGACCTTGGCGCGCGTGGATATGCTCTGTCTGGACAAGACGGGGACCATCACCCAAGGAAAGATGCATGTGGAGGCTGTTCTTCCTCTGACAGAAACTTATGGTGACGAGGCTATTGCCAGTATCCTAACCAGCTACATCGCTCATAGTGAGGATAAAAATCCAACCGCCCAAGCCATTCGACAGCGTTTCCAAGGACAGGTTGCCTATCCTATGATCTCGAATCTTCCCTTCTCTAGCGACCGCAAGTGGGGAGCAATGGAGTTAGAAGGGCTAGGAACGGTTTTCTTAGGTGCTCCTGAGATGTTGTTGGACTCTGAAGTACCAGAAGCCAGAGAGGCCTTGGAGAGAGGGTCACGTGTCTTGGTCTTGGCCCTTAGTCAGGAAAAACTAGACCACCACAAACCACAGAAACCTTCTGATATTCAGGCTCTAGCCTTGCTGGAAATCTTGGACCCGATTCGAGAAGGAGCAGCTGAAACGCTAGACTATCTCCGTTCCCAGGAAGTGGGACTCAAGATTATCTCTGGGGACAATCCAGTTACGGTTTCCAGCATTGCCCAAAAGGCTGGTTTTGCGGACTATCACAGCTATGTAGATTGCTCAAAAATCACGGATGAGGAATTGATTGCCATGGCAGAGGAGACAGCTATTTTCGGACGTGTTTCCCCTCATCAAAAGAAACTCATCATCCAAACGCTGAAAAAAGCAGGGCATACAACGGCTATGACAGGGGACGGTGTCAATGATATCCTGGCCCTTCGTGAAGCAGACTGCTCTATCGTGATGGCTGAGGGAGATCCGGCGACTCGTCAGATTGCCAATCTAGTTCTCTTAAACTCAGACTTTAATGATGTTCCTGAGATTCTCTTTGAAGGTCGTCGCGTGGTTAATAACATCGCCCATATCGCACCGATTTTCTTGATTAAGACCATCTATTCCTTCTTGCTTGCAGTCATCTGTATTGCCAGTGTTTTACTAGGACGGTCTGAGTGGATCTTGATTTTCCCTTTCATTCCGATCCAGATTACCATGATTGACCAATTCGTGGAAGGTTTCCCACCATTCGTTCTGACTTTTGAGCGGAATATCAAACCTGTTGAACCAAACTTCCTCAGAAGATCCATGCTTCGTGCCCTACCAAGTGCCCTCATGGTCGTGTTCAGCGTTCTTTTTGTGAAACTATTTGGAGCAAGTCAAGGTTGGTCTGAGTTAGAAATCTCAACACTCCTCTATTATCTCCTTGGGTCTATCGGTTTCTTATCCGTATTTAGAGCCTGCATGCCATTTACCCTCTGGCGAGTCCTCTTGATTGTCTGGTCAGTAGGAGGCTTCCTAGCCACAGCTCTTTTCCCAATGATCCAAAAGTTGCTTGAAATTTCGACCTTAACTGGACAAACGTTGCCTGTTTATGGGGTTATGATGTTGGTATTTACGGTGATTTTCATTCTAACCAGTCGTTATCAAGCTAGAAAATAAAGAAAGGCTGCAATCTGTGGATTGCGGTCTTTTTAGGTGCAAGATTGCTAGCTGAAATATGGTATAATAAGAGGTAATAGAGTTTTGGAAAGTGAGAGAAGATGATTTCAAAGAGATTAGAATTGGTGGCGTCCTTTGTGCCACATGGTGCCATTTTACTAGATGTGGGGAGTGACCATGCTTATCTGCCAATCGAGTTAGTTGAGAGATGCCAAATCAAAAGTGCCATTGCAGGTGAGGTGGTGGAAGGCCCCTACCAGTCTGCTTTCAAGAATGTTGAGGCTCATGGTCTAAAGGAGAAAATCCAAGTCCGTTTAGCCAATGGCTTGGCAGCCTTTGAAGAGGCTGACCAAGTATCGGTTATCACCATTGCTGGTATGGGTGGCCGTTTGATTGCTACCATATTGCAAGAAGGTTTGGAAAAGCTAGCTAATGTAGAGCGTTTAATCCTCCAGCCCAATAATCGAGAAGACGACTTGCGCATTTGGTTGCAAGACCACGGTTTTCTGATCGTAGCAGAAAGCATCCTAGAAGAAGCAGGCAAATTCTACGAGATTTTGGTGGTGGAAGCGGGACAAATGAAGCTATCAGCAAGTGATGTCCGCTTTGGTCCCTTCTTATCCAAAGAAACCAGCCCAGTCTTTGTCCAAAAATGGCAAAAAGAAGCTGCTAAGTTAGAGTTTGCTCTTGACCAAATCCCAGAGAAAAATCGAGAAGAACGTCAAGTTCTTGTAGATAAAATTCAAGCCATCAAGGAGGTGCTCCATGCTAGCAAGTGAAGTAATTAGAGCTTATGAAGCCTTTTGCCCTCAGGAATTCTCAATGGAGGGTGACAGTCGTGGCCTGCAAATCGGTACTTTGGACAAGGATATCCAAAGGGTCATGGTTGCCCTCGATATTCGAGAAGAGACGGTGGCAGAGGCCATTGAAAAGGGTGTGGATTTGATTATCGTTAAGCACGCGCCTATCTTTCGTCCCATCAAGGACTTGGTAGCCAGCCGTCCGCAAAATCAGATTTACATCGACCTGATCAAGCATGACATTGCAGTTTATGTCAGCCATACCAATATTGACATCGTTGATAATGGGTTAAATGACTGGTTCTGCCAGATGCTAGGTATTGAGGAGACGACTTATCTCCAAGAAACAGGCCCAGAACGTGGGATTGGGCGTATTGGTGACATTCAACCTCAAACATATGAAGAATTTGCCAGTCATGTCAAGCAAGTCTTTGGTCTTGATAGTCTTCGCATGGTGCATTATCAAGAGAGTGATTTGCAGAAGCCTATTTCAAGAGTAGCCATCTGTGGTGGTAGCGGGCAGTCTTTCTATAAGGATGCTTTAGCTAAGGGAGCAGATGTCTACATCACTGGGGATATCTACTATCATACAGCTCAGGATATGCTTTCTGATGGCCTACTGGCATTGGATCCAGGACATTATATCGAAGTGCTTTTTGTGGAAAAAACCGCTGCACTCCTTACTCAATGGAAGGCAGATAAGGGCTGGGGCATTGATATTTTGCCTAGTCAAGCATCAACCAATCCTTTCCACCATATTTAGTTAGAAGGTGAAGACAATGAAAAAAGTTGCCATTATCGGAGCAGGGATTGTGGGGGCAACCGCTGCCTACTACCTCTCCAAAGAAGCAGATTTAGAGGTGACCGTTTTTGACCATGGAAAGGGGCAAGCTACCAAGGCCGCAGCGGGAATTATCAGTCCTTGGTTTTCAAAACGCCGAAATAAAGCCTGGTACAAGATGGCACGCTTGGGGGCTGACTTTTATGTGGATTTGTTGGCTGATTTAGAAAAGTCTGGTCAGGAAATCGACTTTTACCAGCGTTCGGGAGTCTTTCTCTTGAAAAAGAATGAATCCAAGTTGGAAGAACTCTATGAACTAGCCCTCCAGCGTAGGGAAGAATCTCCTTTAATAGGCCAGTTAGCCATTCTGGATCAAGCCTCAGCTAATGAATTATTCCCTGGTTTGCAGGGATTTGATCGTCTACTCTATGCTTCTGGTGGAGCGAGAGTAGATGGTCAACTATTAGTGAATCGTTTGCTGGAAGCTAGTCAAGTCAAGCTAGTCAAAGAAAAAGTGACTCTGACACCATTAGCATCAGGTTACCAGATTGGTGAAGAGGTATTTGACCAGGTTATTTTGTCAACGGGAGCTTGGTTGGGAGACATTTTGGATCCTTTAGGATATGAAGTAGATGTTCGTCCCCAAAAGGGGCAGCTCCGAGATTATCAGCTCTCCAAAGACCTAGCATCTTACCCTGTTGTCATGCCCGAAGGAGAGTGGGATTTGATCCCTTTTGCAGGTGGAAAATTGTCCTTAGGCGCTACCCATGAAAATGATATGGGATTTGATTTGACGGTGGATGAAACCTTGCTCCAACAAATGGAGGAGGCGGCCTTGCCTCACTATCCAGCCTTGGCAGGAGTGAAATCATCGGGTGATCGTGTGGGAATTCGTGCCTACACCAGTGATTTCTCCCCTTTCTTTGGGCAGGTACGAGGATTGGCAGGTGTCTATGCGGCTAGTGGACTAGGTTCATCAGGCCTCACAACTGGTCCGATTATCGGTTATCATCTAGCCCAGCTGGTCCAAGACAAGGAGTTGACCTTAGACCCAGTAAACTATCCAATTGCAAACTATGTCAAACGAGTAAAAAGCGAATAAGTATTTTACTGAAATTTTAGCCTCCCCTCTAGGATGGCAAATGACATTCCCTATCAAAAATGATAAAATAAGAAAAAATAATCCGAGAATCGAGGAAAAAAGATGAAAGAAAAGATTTTGGTAACTGGTGGTGCCGGATTTATCGGAACCCACACGGTTATTGAATTGATCCAAGCTGGTCATCAAGTGGTTGTAGTGGATAATCTTGTCAATAGCAATCGTAAGAGTTTAGAAGTTGTTGAAAGAATCACAGGAGTTGAGATCCCTTTCTATGAGGCAGATATCCGTGACACAGATACCCTCAGAGATATTTTTAAGCAGGAAGAACCGACTGGTGTGATTCACTTTGCGGGTTTGAAGGCTGTTGGCGAATCAACCCGTATCCCTCTTGCCTACTA
This sequence comes from Streptococcus oralis SK610, assembly GCF_000257455.1. Taxonomy (GTDB): domain Bacteria; phylum Bacillota; class Bacilli; order Lactobacillales; family Streptococcaceae; genus Streptococcus; species Streptococcus oralis_CB. Next base: position 104,090 of record NZ_AJKQ01000031.1, on the reverse strand, counting down.
TGACAACAATATCGCTGGAACTGTCAGCCTTCTAAAAGCCATGGAAGAAAATAACTGTAAGAACATCATCTTCAGTTCTTCTGCGACAGTTTACGGAGACCCTCATACAGTTCCAATCTTAGAATATTTCCCACTTTCAGTGACCAATCCATACGGTCGTACTAAGCTCATGCTAGAGGAAATTTTGACGGATATCTACAAGGCAGACTCAGAATGGAATGTGGTCTTGCTTCGTTACTTCAACCCAATCGGAGCGCATGAAAGTGGAGACCTAGGAGAAAATCCAAACGGTATTCCAAACAATCTCTTGCCTTATGTTTCACAAGTAGCAGTCGGTAAACTAGAACAAGTACAAGTTTTTGGAGATGATTACGATACAGAAGATGGAACCGGGGTTCGTGACTATATTCATGTCGTAGACCTAGCTAAAGGTCACGTTGCAGCTTTGAAAAAACTTCAAAAAGGTTCAGGTCTTAACATTTATAATCTTGGAACAGGTAAAGGTTACTCCGTTCTTGAAATTATCCAAAATATGGAAAAAGCAGTGGGACGTCCTATTCCTTACCGCATCGTAGAACGCCGCCCAGGTGATATCGCTGCCTGCTACTCAGACCCAGCAAAAGCTAAAGCAGAGCTCGGATGGGAAGCAGAACTCGACATTACCCAAATGTGTGAAGACGCATGGCGTTGGCAAAGCAAGCATCCAAATGGATTTGAAGACTAAGATGATGATTTCAATCATTGTCCCATGTTTAAACGAAGAGGAAGTACTTCCTCTTTTTTATCAGTCTGTGGAAACTCTGCTTCCTGACTTGGGAGCAGAAATCGAGTATGTCTTTGTAGACGATGGCTCAAGTGATGGGACCTTAGAGCTTTTGAAAGCCTATCGGGAGCAAAATCCTGCGGTCCGTTATGTCTCATTCTCACGAAATTTTGGGAAAGAGGCAGCCTTATACGCAGGCTTGCAGCATGCAACTGGAGACTTGGTGGTCGTGATGGATGCAGACCTTCAGGATCCTCCTAGTATGCTACTTGAGATGAAAGCCTTACTAGACCAAAATGCAGACTTGGACTGTGTTGGGACACGGAGAACTAGTCGGGAGGGAGAACCCTTTTTCCGCAGTTTCTGTGCCGACCTCTTTTACCGCCTCATGCAAAAAATTAGCCCAGTGGCTCTACCCTCAGGTGTCCGTGATTTTCGCATGATGAGACGGTCTGTGGTAGATGCTATTTTAACACTGACCGAATCCAATCGCTTTTCTAAGGGACTCTTTGCCTGGGTGGGTTTTAAAACGCACTATCTTGATTATCCAAACGTTGAACGACAGGCTGGCAAGACCAGTTGGAGTTTTAGACAACTCTTTTTCTACTCGATTGAAGGAATCCTTAACTTTTCAGATTTCCCCTTGAGTATAGCCTTTGTAGCGGGACTTCTATCTTGTTTTCTTTCTTTTGCGATGACAGTTTTTGTAGTGTTTCGGACTCTTATCTTGGGAAATCCGACATCTGGTTGGACGTCTTTGATGGCTGTCATTCTCTTTCTTGGAGGGATTCAACTCCTGACAATTGGGATTCTCGGTAAGTATATCAGTAAGATTTACCTAGAAACCAAAAAAAGACCACTCTATCTCGTCAAAGAAAAAAGTGACCTTTCTCTTGTTGAAGGAAAAAAATAACCAAAAAAGACTATAATTTTACCTAGAAATATGCTAAACTAGTAAGTGTGGGAAAAATGAGAAAAAATCAATAACATTTATTCCCTGCTTCCTACGATGGATCTTTTAGAAGTGCACGTGTAGGACAATTTTTGATGGCCTCCAGAACATCGCTGGTCTCAGCGATTTCTCTTTGCAATTCAACTGGATCATCGTAAAATCGAACGATTCCATTATCATGGTAATCAAAGAGTTCAGAATAGGTTTGGCAAAGCCCGCAGGCGATGCACCGTTCGGGTATAAGTGTGACTTTCATATTTATATTGTAATAAGAAAATGTAAAAAAAACAAGGAGTAAGGTATGGAAAAAGAACCGTGGCAAGAAGATATTTACGAAAACAATGAGGAAGAAACAAGATCAGAGCGTCGACACCGGAAACAAAAAGGGAAAGGCGTAGTTGCCAATCGTGTCTTGACAGTTCTAGCTAGCCTCTTCTTTGTAATTGTTGTAGCGATGGTAGTTGTATTGATTTACCTATCAACTGGTGGAAGCAATCGTACATCATCTTTAAAGGACTTCTATGATGCATCGTCTCCTTCTACAAGTTCAAGTTCTAAAGTGGAAGAATCATCATCTTCAAGTAGCAAGGTAGAGGAAACAGCTTCTTCTGAATCAACACCTTCACAGAGCAGTTCGGAAGAACATACTACAGAGGGTGAAGGAACACTTACAGTACAGCCTGGAGAGGGAGAAGCAGCTCTTGCTCAACGTGCAGGGATTTCCATTGCCCAGCTAGAAGCCCTAAATCCTTCTCACATGTCATCTGGATCTTGGTTTGCCAACCCAGGTGATGTGATTAAGACAAGATAGGAGTCGGTCATGAAGACTATTCAAATTGCTATCGATGGTCCAGCTTCGAGTGGTAAGAGTACGGTCGCAAAGATTGTCGCTAAAGATTTTGGTTACACTTATCTGGATACAGGTGCTATGTACCGTGCTGCGACTTATATAGCGCTCAAGCATCAGTTGGATGCAGGAAATGTAGACCAACTTCTTGAGCTTCTTAACCAACACCCCATTAGTTTTGGTCGTTCAGAAACAGGTGAGCAACTTGTTTTTGTAGGGGATGTTGAGATTACTCATCCGATTCGTGAAAATGAAGTAACCAACAAGGTTTCAAGCATTGCTGCCATTCCAGAAGTACGTAAGAAACTGGTTTCGCTCCAGCAAGAGATTGCTCAGCAAGGTGGTATCGTCATGGATGGGCGTGATATCGGGACAGTTGTTTTACCACAAGCTGAACTCAAGATTTTCCTAGTGGCTTCTGTTGAAGAAAGAGCAGAGCGTCGTTACAAGGAAAATATTGCTAAAGGGATTGAGACTGACTTGGAAACGTTGAAAGAAGAGATTGCTGCGCGTGACTACAAGGATAGTCATCGTGAGACCTCGCCTCTCAAACAGGCTGAGGATGCAGTTTACCTTGACACAACTGGACTGAGTATCCAGGAAGTGGTCGAAAAAATCGAATCAGAAGCAAAAAAATATATGTCCTAGGGACGAGAGGAGCAGGCTAAATGAAGCCTGCTCCTTTTCTCTCTTTTGCGCGCGTTTCAAAACAGCCTTTTTGGGAGAATTTTGATAAAATAGTAGTATCAATAAAAAGGACGGAAGCATGACAAAGAAAATCATAGCCATTTGGGCCCAAGATGAAAAAGGTGTGATTGGGAAGGAAGATCGTCTCCCTTGGCATTTGCCAGCAGAGTTGCAACATTTTAAGGAAACAACTTTAAATCATGCTATACTGATGGGGCGAGTGACATTTGATGGCATGGGACGTCGTCTGCTTCCAAAACGGCAAACCCTGATTTTAACGCGCAATAGCGAAGAAGTCATAGATGGGGCGCTCGTATTTCAAGATGTGGAGTCTGTTTTAGCGTGGTATCAGAGTCAGGAAAAAAATCTCTATATCATTGGCGGAAAGCAGATTTTTCAGGCTTTTGAGCCGTATTTAGATGAAATCATCGTGACACAGATTCATGCTCAGGTGGAGGGAGATACCTATTTCCCTGAGGAGTTTGACTTGTCTCGTTTTGAAACAGTTGCAAGTAAATCTTATACCCGTGATGAGAAAAACGACTATGATTTTACCATCGAATACCGAGATAGAAAGGAAGTCTAATGGAGCGCAGTGTATTTGGATTTTTTACAGCTTTTTTGTGTGTAATCTGTATTTTGACTGGAGCACAGGCTTTTCGTAAGAAGCGCTATGGACTGTCTGCTTTACTCTGGTTGAATGCTTTTACCAATCTGGTGAACAGTGTCCACGCTTTTTATATGACCTTATTTTAGATAGAATGATAAATTAGAATGGAAGGAAATCATGCCTACAAATAGGAAAAATGATATGATGGTTTATTGCTCATTTTGTGGCAAAAGCCAAGAAGAAGTAAAGAAAATAATCGCTGGGAACAACGCCTTTATCTGTAATGAATGTGTGGAGTTGGCCCAGGAAATCATTCGGGAGGAGTTGGCCGAGGAAGTTTTGGCAGACTTGTCTGAAGTACCAAAACCAATCGAGCTCCTCAATATCTTGAACCACTATGTCATCGGTCAAGATCGTGCCAAACGTGCCTTGGCAGTGGCTGTATACAATCACTATAAACGCATCAATTTCCACGATACGCGTGAAGAGTCAGAAGATGTGGATTTGCAGAAGTCAAACATCCTGATGATTGGCCCAACTGGTTCTGGGAAAACCTTCCTTGCTCAGACTTTGGCTAAGAGCTTGAATGTGCCTTTCGCTATTGCAGATGCGACAGCTCTGACTGAGGCTGGGTATGTGGGTGAGGACGTGGAAAATATCCTCCTCAAACTCTTGCAGGCTGCTGACTTTAACATCGAACGTGCAGAACGTGGGATTATCTACGTAGATGAAATTGACAAAATTGCCAAGAAGAGCGAGAATGTGTCTATCACACGTGACGTTTCGGGTGAAGGTGTGCAACAAGCCCTTCTCAAGATTATCGAGGGAACTGTCGCTAGCGTGCCACCCCAAGGAGGACGCAAACATCCACAACAAGAGATGATTCAGGTGGACACTAAAAATATCCTCTTCATCGTGGGTGGTGCCTTCGATGGCATCGAAGAGATTGTCAAACAGCGTCTGGGTGAAAAAGTCATTGGTTTCGGACAGAATAATAAGGCGATTGACGAAAATAGTTCTTACATGCAAGAAATCATCGCAGAAGATATTCAAAAATTTGGGATTATTCCTGAGTTGATTGGACGCTTGCCTGTCTTTGCTGCTCTTGAGCAATTGACGGTCGATGACTTGGTTCGCATCTTGAAAGAGCCAAGAAATGCCTTGGTCAAACAATACCAAACCTTGCTTTCTTATGATGATGTTGAGTTGGAATTTGACGATGAAGCCCTTCAGGAAATCGCCAATAAGGCCATCGAACGCAAAACGGGTGCGCGTGGTCTTCGTTCCATCATCGAAGAAACCATGCTAGATGTTATGTTTGAGGTACCAAGTCAGGAAAATGTGAAATTGGTCCGCATCACGAAAGAAGCTGTCGATGGAACGGAAAAACCCATCCTAGAAACAGCCTAGAGGTGACTATGGAAATCAATACACACAATGCTGAAATCCTGCTCAGTGCGGCAAACAAGTCCCACTATCCGCAGGATGAACTGCCAGAGATTGCCCTTGCAGGGCGTTCAAATGTTGGCAAGTCTAGCTTTATCAACACCATGCTGAACCGCAAAAATCTGGCCCGTACATCAGGGAAACCTGGGAAAACTCAGTTGCTCAACTTCTTCAACATTGATGACAAGATGCGCTTTGTGGATGTACCAGGTTATGGCTATGCCCGTGTTTCTAAAAAAGAACGTGAAAAGTGGGGGCGCATGATTGAGGAGTACCTAACGACTCGTGAAAATCTACGTGCCGTAGTCAGTTTGGTGGACCTCCGTCACGACCCGTCAGCAGATGATGTGCAGATGTACGAATTTCTCAAGTATTATGAGATTCCGGTTATCATCGTTGCGACCAAGGCGGACAAGATTCCTCGTGGTAAGTGGAACAAGCACGAATCAGCAATCAAAAAGAAATTAAACTTTGACCCAAGTGACGACTTCATCCTCTTTTCATCTGTCAGCAAGGCAGGGATGGATCAGGCTTGGGATGCAATATTAGAAAAATTGTGAGGGAAAGAAATGGCAAAAACAATTCATACAGACAAAGCTCCAAAGGCTATCGGACCATATGTTCAAGGGAAAATCGTTGGTAATCTTTTGTTTGCTAGCGGTCAAGTTCCTCTATCTCCTGAAACTGGAGAAATTGTAGGAGAAACGATCCAAGAACAGACAGAACAAGTTTTGAAAAACATTGCTGCTATTTTGGCTGAAGCAGGAACAGACTTTGACCATGTTGTTAAAACAACTTGCTTCTTGAGCGATATGAATGACTTTGTTCCTTTTAACGAGGTTTACCAGACTGCCTTTAAAGAGGAGTTCCCAGCTCGTTCAGCTGTAGAGGTTGCACGTCTTCCTCGTGATGTAAAAGTCGAAATTGAAGTGATCGCAGAGATTGGATAAGCTAGTTGAAGTTTGGCTCTGCCAAACTTTTTTTGATATAAGGAGAGATAGATGACAAAGAAACAACTTCACCTGGTGATTGTGACAGGGATGAGTGGCGCAGGGAAAACAGTAGCCATTCAGTCCTTCGAGGATTTGGGATATTTTACCATTGACAATATGCCACCAGCCCTCTTACCAAAATTTTTGCAGTTGGTAGAGACCAAGGATGATGACCACAAACTGGCCTTGGTAGTCGATATGCGGAGCCGTTCCTTCTTTTCAGAGATTCAGGCAGTTTTGGATGAATTGGAAAACCAAGACGATTTGGACTTCAAAATCCTCTTTTTAGATGCAGCAGATAAGGAATTGGTGGCACGCTATAAGGAAACTAGAAGAAGTCACCCTCTAGCAGCAGATGGTCGAATTTTAGATGGCATCAAGCTGGAACGTGAACTCTTGGCACCTTTGAAAAATATGAGTCAAAATGTAGTGGATACGACAGAACTCACCCCGCGTGAACTTCGTAAAACCATTGCTGAGCAATTTTCGGACCAAGAACAGGCCCAGTCTTTCCGTATCGAGGTTATGTCTTTTGGATTCAAGTATGGTATCCCGATCGATGCAGACTTGGTTTTTGATGTCCGTTTCTTGCCAAATCCATACTACCTTCCGGAGCTCCGTAATCAGACAGGTGAGGATCAAGCAGTTTATGATTATGTGATGAATCATGAAGAGTCTGAAAGTTTCTATCAGCACTTACTCGCCTTGATTGAACCCATTTTGCCAAGTTACAAAAAAGAAGGCAAGTCTGTTTTAACCATCGCAGTAGGATGTACAGGTGGACAGCACCGTAGTGTTGCCTTTGCCAAACGAATCGCTGAGGACCTTGCTAAAAATTGGCCTGTCAATGAAAGCCATCGTGACAAAGACAGAAGAAAGGAAACGGTAAACCGTTCATGAGAAAACCAAAGATAACGGTGATTGGTGGAGGAACAGGTATCCCCGTCATTTTGAAAAGCTTGCGAGAAAAGGATGTTGATATCGCTGCTATCGTAACGGTAGCTGATGATGGTGGATCTTCTGGTGAACTAAGAAAGAATATCCAACAGCTGACACCACCAGGTGATCTTCGCAATGTTCTGGTGGCTATGTCGGATATGCCTAAGTTTTATGAGAAGGTTTTTCAGTACCGCTTTTCAGAAGACGCTGGAGCTTTTGCGGGTCATCCACTGGGGAATATTATCATAGCAGGACTCTCTGAAATGCAAGGGTCCACTTATAATGCCATGCAGCTGCTAAGTCTCTTTTTCCACACAACAGGAAAAATCTACCCCTCAAGCGATCAGCCTTTGACACTGCATGCGGTCTTTAAAGACGGTTCAGAGGTGGCGGGTGAGAGCCATATTGCTGATTATCCAGGCATGATCGACCATGTCTATGTGACCAATACCTTGGATGATGAAACACCCCAAGCCAGCCGTCGAGTAGTCAATACCATTCTCGAGAGTGACATGGTCGTCTTGGGGCCTGGTTCCCTCTTTACATCGATTTTACCCAATATCGTGATCGAAGAGATTGGACAAGCACTCTTGGAGACCAAGGCAGAGATCGCCTATGTCTGCAATATCATGACCCAGCGTGGGGAAACAGAGCACTTTTCAGACAGCGACCACGTGGAAGTCCTCCATCGACACTTAGGTCGGCCTTTTATCGACACGGTCTTGGTGAATATCGAGAAGGTTCCTAGAGAATACATGGATACCAACCGTTTTGATGAGTATTTGGTTCAGGTAGAGCATGATTTTGCTGGTCTTTGCAAGCAGGTTCCTCGTGTGATTTCATCCAACTTCCTTCGTTTGGAAAATGGAGGAGCCTTCCATGATGGCGATTTGATTGTAGACGAATTGATGCGCATTATACAGGTGAGAAAATGAGTTTTACAGTTGCAGTAAAAGAGGAAATTCTTGGTCAACACCATCTCAGTCGTCATGAATTGTCTGCCATCATCAAGATGTCTGGCAGTATCGGTCTCTCGACTTCAGGCTTGACCTTGTCCGTCGTGACCGAAAATGCCAAGTTGGCTCGGCACCTTTATGAATCCTTTCTCCATTTTTATGAGATCAAGTCAGAAATTCGTCACCATCAGAGAAGCAATCTTCGTAAGAATCGTGTCTACACGGTCTATACCGATGAGAGAGTGCAGGAGCTTTTAGCTGATTTGCGGCTTGCGGATTCCTTCTTTGGTTTGGAGACAGGTATCGATCCTGATATTTTAGCAGATGAGGAGGCTGGTCGTGCCTACTTATGTGGGGCCTTTCTGGCAAATGGTAGTATCCGTGATCCTGAGTCTGGCAAGTACCAATTGGAGATCAGTTCCGTTTATCTGGACCACGCCCAAGGACTGGCCTCTCTCCTCCAGCAATTTTTACTGGATGCCAAGGTTATTGAGCGAAAGAAAGGTGCAGTCACCTATCTCCAACGTGCAGAGGACATCATGGATTTCTTGATTGTGATTGGTGCCATGCAGGCGCGTGATAACTTTGAGCGCATCAAGATTTTGCGTGAAACCCGTAACGATCTCAATCGAGCCAATAACGCTGAAACAGCCAATATCGCTCGGACAGTTTCTGCTAGTATGAAGACCATTAATAATATCAGTAAAATCAAAGATAGAATGGGTTTGGAAAATTTACCCGTGGATTTGCAAGAGGTGGCTCAGTTGCGAATCCAGCATCCAGACTACTCTATCCAGCAGTTGGCAGATAGCCTGAGCAATCCCCTAACCAAAAGTGGTGTCAACCACAGACTAAGAAAAATAAACAAGATTGCAGATGAATTATAAAACCACGAATCAGTTGATTCGTGGTTTTTTTCTTATAAACTGGTCGAGTGTTTGGGTTGAACTTTTTGTTCTGGGTCAATGTAGTTGATGGCATTGTTAACAGCTGTTGGAGCTTCACCCAGTCCTGTAGCGATCAAATCAATCTTACCTTCATAGTAGCAGCAGTCGCCGATAGCATAGATACCTGCTTGGCTAGACTCTTGCTTGCTATTGACGATAATCTTGTGACGGTTGAGGTCCAGACCCCAATTTTTAAGGTTGCCGACAGATGATTTGAAACCATAGTTGACAAAGAGATGGTCTACTTCGATAGTTTCGGTTTCATCTGATTTGACTTTGGTGATTTCTAGTTTGTCGAGTGTTTTACCATCTCCAAGGAGTTGGCTAGGGACGAACGGTGTCTTGATGGTCACAGATGATTCTTGCAGGGCTTGCACACTATGTTCCAAGGCGCGGAAGTTATCTCGACGGTGAACGAGAGTAGTTGGCGCAATTTTTTCAAAAGCTAGAGCCCAGTCCACAGCTGAGTCTCCCCCACCAAGGATGGTCACTTTCTTGCCTGCGTATTGTTGAATGTTGGAAACGTGGTAGTGGATATTTTCATAGTCCTCAACACCATCTAATTCGAGTGACCGTGGTTTAAAGGCACCGCCACCCATGGCAATGATGACTGTTTTAGTCAGGTGACTTCCTTTGTTGGTTGTGATGGTAAAACCTTGAACTTGCTTTTCAATCTCAAGAACAGTTTCGTTGAGGTGAACCGGTGTTTCAAAGCCGTTTAGCTGTTCAATCAAGCGATTGGTCAGCTCTTCCCCAGTTAAGTTTGGAAAACCTGGTACATCAAGGATTTGCTTCTCAGGGTAGAGGATGGCAGGCTGGCCACCTAGCTGGGGAAGGGAGTCGATGATTTGGACTTTGGCTTGGCGGAGGTGGGCGTAAAAGGCAGCAAAGAGCCCAACAGGACCGCCACCTACAATAGTAATATCATAGAGTTGAGACATGATTTCTCCTTCGTTTTTTCTAATCAGTTTATTTTATCATATTTTTGCTTAATTTAAAATGAGGTAGGATAGGGAAAAAATGGGCAAAAAATGGTATAATGGTACAGAAAGTGTTTTGACAGGGAGGAGGCCAGGGATGAATTTTCAACCATTATCCAATTTGCAATACTGGACGAGTTTGTTTTCAAGCCCTTGGACAATAGTCACCAATCTGATTGATATTCTCATTGTGACTTATATTTTATATCATTTTACCAAAGCGATTGCAGGGACCAAAATCATGATACTGGTGCGGGGAGTCCTGGTCTTTATTTTAGGCCAGATTCTGTCCAATATGATTGGTTTGACGACCATTTCCTGGTTGATCAATCAGATCATCACTTATGGGGTTATCGCAGCAGTAGTTATCTTTTCACCAGAGATTCGGACTGGTTTGGAACGATTGGGTCGAGCTACTGATTTCTTCTACAATGCCCCTATTAGTGCGGAAGAGCAAATGGTTCGTGCCTTTGTTAAATCAGTCGAGTACATGAGTCCTCGTAAGATTGGTGCTCTGGTAGCAGTTCAGCGAGTGAGAACCTTGCAGGAGTACATCTCAACTGGGATTCCTCTAGATGCTAAGATTTCCTCTGAGTTATTGATTAATATCTTTATCCCCAATACACCCTTACACGATGGTGCGGTCATTGTCAGAGAAGACCGGATTGCCGTAACTTCAGCCTACCTACCTCTGACTGAAAATACAGGAATTTCCAAGGAGTTTGGAACACGTCACAGGGCGGCAATTGGTTTGTCGGAAGTATCAGATGCTCTTACCTTTGTGGTTTCAGAGGAAACAGGCGGAATCTCAATCACCTATAATGGAGTCTTTAAGCATGATTTGACCTTGGAAGAGTTTGAATCGGAGTTAAGAAGAATCTTGCTTCCAATATCCGAGAAAAAACAGGGTCTGAAAGAGCGTTTGCTAGGAGGATTGAAACATGAGAAAAAATAGTCTTTATATTATTTCTTCCTTCTTTTTCGCCTGCATCCTCTTTATCTATGCGACTTCAACAAACTATCAGAATAGCAATAGTGCTAGACAGGTGAGGACAGAAACCTATACCAATACGGTCCTTAATGTCCCAATCGATATTCAGTATGACAGCGATCAGTATTTTATCAGTGGTTTTACATCTGAAGTGACCGTCTTTTTGACAGGGTCAAACAGAGTTGCTTTGGCGAGTGAGATGCAGGAAAGCACTCGGAAATTCAAGGTCAAAGCTGACTTAACCAATGCCAGTGTAGGAACCATCGAAGTTCCTCTTACTATTGAAAATTTACCGAGCGGTTTGACGGCTGTTGCGACACCGCAAAAGATAACAGTCAAAGTCGGAAAAAAAGCAAAACGAGACAATGTAATCGTTGTGCCGGAGATTGATCCTAGTCAGATTGATTCTCGTGTGAAAATTGATACAGTCACTGTGTCAGATGAAAAAGTAACAGTTATTAGTGACGAGGAAACTCTCTCTAGAGTAGATCGTGTCATTGCCATCTTGCCAACGAGTGAACGGATAACAGGTAACTATTCAGCCTCTGTTCCACTACAAGCAGTTGATAAAAATGGGAATGTCCTACCAAGCGTCATTATGCCATTTGACACTACAATGAAAATTACAACCAAAACAGTATCGTCTAGCTCGAGTTCTTCGTCAACGACCTCGTCAACGGGCTCTTCAACCAGCAGCTCGTCTTCAACGAATTCAGAAACGAAACCAGACTCGTCTAAACAGGACTAAATAAAATAGTAGAAAAGGATGATAAATAAAATGGGTAAATATTTTGGGACCGATGGAGTCCGTGGAGAAGCAAACGTAGAACTGACGCCAGAATTGGCCTTTAAATTGGGACGTTTTGGTGGTTATGTTCTTAGCCAACACGAAACAGAAGCCCCTACAGTCTTTGTAGGACGTGATACACGCATCTCAGGAGAAATGCTAGAATCTGCCTTAGTGGCAGGTCTCCTCTCTGTAGGGATTCACGTCTACAAACTCGGTGTCCTTGCAACACCAGCAGTAGCTTACTTGGTCAAAACTGAGGGAGCCAGTGCAGGTGTCATGATTTCCGCTAGTCACAACCCAGCCCTTGATAATGGAATTAAATTCTTTGGTGGGGATGGCTTTAAACTTGATGATGAAAAAGAAGCAGAAATCGAAGCCTTGTTGGATGCTACAGAAGACACCCTTCCTCGTCCAAGTGCCGAAGGCTTGGGAACCTTAGTGGACTATCCAGAAGGTTTACGTAAGTATGAAGGCTACCTTGTTTCAACTGGAACTCCTCTTGAAGGAATGAAAGTGGCCTTGGATACAGCTAACGGTGCAGCGTCTACGAGTGCTCGTCAAATCTTTGCAGACCTTGGAGCTCAAATAACTGTTATCGGTGAGACACCAGATGGTCTTAATATCAACTTGAATGTGGGTTCTACACATCCAGAAGCTCTTCAAGAAGTGGTCAAAGAAAGCCAGTCAGCCATTGGTTTGGCCTTTGACGGAGACAGTGACCGTTTGATTGCTGTTGATGAAAATGGCGACATTGTCGATGGTGATAAGATCATGTACATCATCGGGAAATATCTTTCTGAAAAAGGACAGTTGGCTCAAAACACCATCGTGACAACGGTTATGTCTAACCTTGGCTTCCATAAGGCCTTGGAGAGTGCTGGTATTAACAAGGCAGTGACTGCTGTTGGTGACCGCTATGTTGTTGAAGAAATGAGAAAATCAGGCTACAACCTTGGTGGTGAACAGTCTGGTCACGTTATCTTGATGGACTACAATACAACTGGTGATGGTCAATTATCAGCTGTCCAATTGACTAAAATCATGAAAGAAACAGGTAAGAGCTTGTCTCAACTAGCATCAGAAGTGACGATTTACCCACAAAAACTGGTCAATATCCGAGTGGAGAATGCCATGAAAGAAAAGGCCATGGAAGTACCAGCCATCAAGACAATCATCGAAAAGATGGAAGAAGAGATGGCAGGGAACGGTCGTATCCTTGTCCGCCCAAGTGGAACAGAACCCCTCTTGCGTGTCATGGCAGAAGCCCCAACAACAGAAGAAGTTAACTACTACGTAGATACAATTGCTGCTGTTGTTAAAGATGAAATCGGAATTGACTAAAGCCTAGAAAACTAGATGAAATGATAAAAATGTGGTACAATTGCATAGTAAATTGTAGCAATGGGAGAGAAAAATGAATCTTAAACGAGAACAAGAATTTGTTAGTCAGTATCACTTTGATGCTCGTAACTTTGAATGGGAAAATGAAAATGGAGCTCCTGAAACCAAGGTAGACGTGAACTTTCAGTTGCTCCAACATGACCAAGAAAATCAAGTGACTTCGCTTGTTGTTATCTTGAGTTTCATGATTGTCTTTGACAAATTTGTCATCAGCGGAACGATTTCCCAAGTGAACCATGTGGAAGGTCGCATTGTCAACGAACCAAGCGAATTTAACCAAGAAGAAGTTGAAACCTTGGCACGTCCATGTTTGAACATGCTCAATCGTTTGACGTATGAAGTAACAGAAATCGCCTTGGATCTTCCAGGGATTAATTTGGAGTTTTAGTCATGAAATTAGCTGTCATTACAGATTCTTCAGCCTATTTAGAGGAGAAGACGCTGCAAAGAGAGAATCTATTTATCTTGGATATTCCTGTCAATATCGATGGGGAGGAGTATGTTGAAGGTGTCAATCTGACTGCTGAGGAATTTTATCAAAAAATGGCTCAGTCTGCAGAATTGCCTAAAACTAGTCAACCAAGTATTGCTAAACTGGATGAGATTCTAAGTTCCTTGAAAGATGAGGGCTATACCCATGTCTTAGGACTCTTTCTTTCGTCAGGAATTTCAGGCTTTTATCAGAACATCCAATACATGTTGGATGAGTATGATGGCTTGACCATTGCCTTTCCAGATACCCATATCACAAGTTCCCCTCTAGGATTTATGGTGGAGAGTGCCTTTGAATGGGCAGAACAAGGCGATGATTTTACTCAGATTCAGGAGAAATTGGCTATCCAAATCGCTGATAATTCAGCCTTTATCATAGTAGATGACCTTGATCACTTGGTTAAGGGAGGACGTCTGTCAAATGGGGCAGCTATCTTAGGAAATCTCCTCAGTATCAAGCCTATCCTTTACTTTAATGACCAAGGAGTGATTGAAGTTTACGAAAAAGTTCGTACAGAAAAGAAAGCAATCAAACGTTTGGTGGAAATCATCAAGGAGTTGACAAATGATGGGGACTACCGTATAACAGTCATTCATGGGAACGCTCCTCAAAAGGCAGCGGATTTACGTCAGCTTTTGATGGAGAGTGGTGTGACTGCTGAAATTCCAATTGAAACCTTTGGTAGTGTCATTGGGACCCACCTTGGAGAAGGTAGTATCGCCTTGAGCTATACACCAATCGTCTAAATTGTTCTTACAGGCTTTGTATCTTAGCAATTGAACACGGCCTACCTGCCTCTTGAAAAAAGATGCCTGTCTTACCTTTCATGGAAAGTCAGTGCCATTCCCTATTTTTCATGGGCAGCTAACGTCCTTTGTATCTTGATAATTGAACACGCCTGGAACCCTGTGTGAAAAAGATAGTTCTTCCAAGGAGTAGACACTCCTTGATTAGAACTCCTATTTTCACTTTGTGTTCTTACAGGCTTTGTATCTTAGACAGGAGTAGAGATGAGTATTCGAGTAATTATTGCCGGTTTTAAGGGAAAGATGGGCCAGGCTGCTTGTCAGATGGTCTTGGCTGATCCAGACTTGGACTTGGTCGCAGTTTTGGATCCTTTTGAGTCTGAGTCAGAATGGCAGGGAATTCCTGTCTTCAATGATAAGGCTGACTTGGCTGGTGTTGAAGCGGATGTCTGGGTGGATTTTACTACACCAGCCGTTGCCTACGAAAATACACGCTTTGCTCTTGAAAATGGCCTTGCTCCTGTCGTAGGAACAACAGGATTCACTAGTGAAGAAATTGCAGAACTAAAAGCATTTTCCCGTGAACAAGATTTGGGTGGCTTGATTGCTCCTAACTTTGCCCTGGGAGCTGTCTTGCTGATGCAATTTGCAACGCAGGCTGCCAAATATTTCCCAAATGTGGAGATTATCGAGCTCCATCATGACAAGAAAAAAGATGCTCCGAGTGGAACAGCCATTAAAACGGCTGAGCTGATGGCGGAAGTGCGAGAGTCTATCCAACAAGGTGCGCCTGATGAGGAAGAATTGATTGCAGGTGCCCGTGGTGCTGACTTTGATGGCATGCGTATTCACTCGGTTCGTCTACCAGGCTTGGTAGCTCATCAAGAAGTCATCTTTGGCAATCAGGGAGAAGGATTGACCCTTCGTCATGACTCCTATGATCGCAGCTCCTTCATGACAGGGGTCAATTTGGGAATCAAAGAAGTTGTCAAGCGTCATGAGCTTGTCTATGGATTAGAACACTTATTATGAGATTAACGCAAATGCCTTCTGAATTTCAGAAGGCTTTACCAGTATTAGAAAAAATTAAAGAAGCAGGCTTTGAAGCCTATTTTGTTGGGGGATCTGTTCGAGATGCCCTCCTCAATCGTCCCATCCACGATGTAGATATTGCGACATCATCCTATCCAGAAGAGACCAAGCAGATTTTTCCGCGAACAGCCGATATTGGAATCGAGCACGGAACTGTTTTAGTTTTAGATGGGGACGAGGAATATGAAGTGACCACCTTTCGAACTGAAGATGTCTATGTGGACTATCGCAGACCCAGTGCGGTTTCCTTTGTGCGTTCGCTAGAAGAGGACCTCAAGCGCCGTGATTTCACGGTTAATGCCTTTGCTTTGGATGAGACAGGCGAAATCATTGACTTGTTTCATGGTTTAGAAGATTTGAAAAACCAAGTCTTGCGAGCAGTTGGAGTAGCTAGTGAGCGTTTTAACGAAGATGCTCTGCGAATTATGCGTGGTTTTCGTTTTCAGGCCAGTCTCGGTTTTAAACTTGAGCAAGAAACTTTTGAAGCGATGAAGACTTTGACGCCACTCTTGGAGAAAATTTCTGTAGAGCGCACCTTCGTTGAGTTTGATAAACTCTTGCTGGCACCTTTTTGGCGAGTTGGTCTGTCTTCCATGATTGAGAGTCGAGCTTATGACTATCTTCCAGATATGGTAGGGAGCCAGGACAAGCTCAACAGACTGTTTGATTTAGAGGCGGATTTCACTTTTGAATCTTCCGAACAAGCTTGGGCGGCTCTATTGTGGGCCTTAGAGATTAAAGATGCGCAGCCATTTTTGAAAGCTTGGAAAACCTCACGCCAGTTTGCAAAGCAAGTACAGGATTTGCTGACCATTTTGGCTTTGCGAGAAAAGGGAGAATTGAGCAAGCGCGATTGTTACCGCTTTGACTTGGATTTACTTTTACAGGCAGAAAATCTTCGTCAGGCCCAAGGAAAAGAAGTCAATCCACAAGCTATCAAAGAAACTTACCAGAGTTTGACCATTCATGATAAGAAAGAAATCCAGATTAATGGTGGAATTTTGATTAAGGAATATGGTTACCAGCCAGGACCAGACTTGGGAGAGATTTTAACAGAGATTGAGTTTGCCATTGTCGATGGAGAATTGGAAAATGATCGTCAAGCTATCCATGCTTACCTGAGGGAGAAAAAATGAGTGATTTTATCGTTGAAAAACTAAGTAAATCCGTCGGTGACAAGACCGTTTTTAAGGATATTTCTTTTATCATCCATGACTTGGACAGAATCGGTCTAATTGGTGTCAATGGAACGGGTAAGACCACCCTTTTAGATGTTCTTTCTGGAGTTTCAGGTTTTGATGGGGATGTCAGTCCCTTTTCGGCAAAGAATGACTATAAGATTGGCTACTTGACCCAGGATCCTGATTTTGATGATAGCAAGACGGTCTTGGATACGGTTCTCTCCAGCGACCTCAAGGAAATCCAGTTGATTCGTGAGTATGAGTTGATCATGCTCAACTACAGTGAGGACAAGCAGGCTCGTTTGGAACGGGTCATGGCAGAGATGGACTCTCTCCAAGCTTGGGAAATTGAAAGTCAGGTCAAGACGGTTCTCAGCAAGCTAGGTATTCAGAACTTGTCGACTCCAGTTGGTGAATTGTCAGGTGGTCTAAGAAGACGGGTTCAGTTGGCGCAAGTTCTCCTAGGAAACCACGACCTCTTGCTTCTGGACGAGCCGACTAACCATTTGGATATTGCGACTATTGAGTGGCTGACCCTCTTTTTGAAAAATTCCAAGAAAACCGTCCTTTTTATCACCCACGATCGCTATTTCCTAGATGCACTATCAACGCGGATTTTCGAGTTGGACCGAGCAGGCTTGACCGAGTATCAGGGAAATTACCAGGACTATGTCCGCCTAAAAGCGGAACAAGATGAGCGTGAAGCTGCCCTTCTCCACAAAAAAGAACAACTTTATAAGCAAGAACTGGCCTGGATGCGCAGACAACCACAGGCACGTGCGACCAAGCAACAAGCCCGTATCAATCGTTTCCATGACTTGAAAAAGGAAGTTTCAGGTGGCGTTGCTGATACAGACTTGACCATGAACTTTGAAACCAGTCGGATTGGGAAAAAAGTCATCGAGTTTCAGAATGTTTCCTTCGCCTATGAAAACAAGCCCATTTTGCAAGATTTTAATCTCTTAGTGCAAGCCAAAGACCGTATCGGAATCGTTGGGGATAATGGTGTGGGGAAGTCAACTCTGCTTAATCTCATCGCAGGGAGTCTTGAGCCGACTAAAGGTCAAGTTATCATCGGTGAGACGGTTCGCATTGCCTATTTCTCTCAACAAATCGAAGGCTTAGACGAGAGCAAGCGGGTTATCAATTACCTGCAGGAAGTAGCAGAAGAGGTTAAGACCAGTGGTGGTTCTACGACTTCCATTGCAGAGTTGCTAGAGCAGTTCCTCTTCCCACGTTCGACGCATGGAACCCTGATTGAGAAATTGTCTGGTGGCGAGAAAAAACGCCTTTATCTCCTCAAACTACTCCTTGAAAAACCAAATGTTCTTCTTTTGGACGAGCCGACCAATGACCTAGATATTGCGACTTTGACAGTCTTGGAAAATTTCTTGCAGGGCTTTGCAGGTCCTGTCTTGACAGTTAGCCACGACCGTTATTTTCTGGATAAGGTAGCGACCAAGATTCTCGCCTTTGAGAATGGTAAGATTCGTCCTTTCTTTGGCCATTACACTGATTACCTTGACGAAAAAGCTTTTGAAGCAGAAACAGCAAGTCAAGTTCAAAAGGCCGAAAAAGAGAAAGTGGTCAAAGTCCGTGAAGACAAGAAGCGTATGACCTATCAAGAAAAGCAGGAGTGGGCAAGCATTGAAGGCGATATTGAAGCCTTAGAAAATCGTATCGCTGCTATTGAAGAGGAGATGCAGGCAAATGGCTCCGACTTTGGAAAACTAGCGACTCTTCAAAAAGAGCTAGACGAGAAAAACGAAGAACTTCTTGAAAAATACGAACGCTATGAATACCTAAGTGAGTTAGCATGATGGAAGAAAAAGTCATTAAACGTAGTCCCAAGAAAATCATTTGGAATGCCTTGTTTGGCCTAGCTTCGGTGCTTTTCTTCTTGTTACCTCTCTATTATCTCCATTCGTATTCGCAAAAGGGGACGGGACTTCATACGGTAAGTCTTTTGTTGATGCTGCTTGTACTTTTTTGTGCTGGAGTAGTCATTTATCAGACATACAGACTGTTAAGTTCCGATAAGGAATATTTGAGATGTACAGTTAAGGGGTTTTACTACAAACCGAATCCAAAGAAACCCAGTCATTTCTACGCTTGGGCTGATGTAGAGGAATTTTCCTTCTCTCGGATTCGAGGGAAGTATAGGGATTCCTACCGGATTGAAGTTGATTTTAAAAACAAGGAAAATGCGAAATCCCAATCACTTATAGTCCTACTGAAGAGAAGGTGTTTCCCTTTTCATCCGTCAGCAGATTTGATCATCCCTATCTTTCTACTAGATATAGGTCTTCCTGAAAGGGTATACAAGACCATGAAGTACTATGAAAGAGAATGGCGTATCGAACAAAATCGTCAAGCAAGAAAACAGACAACACAAGCTTCGAAAAGCAAATCTTCCAAATATCTATAAGCCCGTTTAGCTTAAAGACAATCAATCAAAAAGCCCTATCCACTGGATAGGGTTACTCTTTGTCTTCTTTTTTTGTTTCCTGGTGGAAGATATTTTGCCAAGTCTCATGGCGACGCCAGATACTGGTGTGGACGATACCATCTAACTCATAGCAAATGAGCTTGGTTTTCTGACTAATGGAGGTAATCTGAATGTCCTTAATCGTAGCACTAAGTTCTTTTTCAGACTTATAAGCCTCTTTATCCATCTGCTCTCCATCTTGACGGATATAGAGAAAGTCCTCAGCAAGGAGTTCTTCTAATTGATTGCCTTGGTCGATCAATTGCTCGCGCATGAGTAGTTTTTTATAGACATTGTCCAAAATTTCGTCCTCAGGTATGGGAGCTGGCTCGATATGGATATCAGTATCAAAAACACCAAATCGTTCTTCTAGCATAGACTCAACCTGGTCCGCGATTTCGTGACTTTCATAGACTGATAGGTCGGGATTCATTTCCAGCGTGATATCAAGGTAGATATTGCTACCGTAGGTGCGACCTCTTTGGGACTTGACCTTACTAATCTTTGGAATTTCCATGATGGCCTTCTGGTAGTCTTCCAGCAGACGGTCGTCAAAACCATCTGAAAGACTAAAGGAAGACTCGATAAAGATATCATAGGCTGTCTTTAAGATAAAGAAAGTGATGATGATAGCGACCAGTTTATCCACGATTGGATAATTAAAACTGCTGGCTAGGATGGCAATGGAAGTCCCAAGTGAGGTAACAGCATCGGAAAGATTGTCCTTGGCGGCAGCCTTGAGCGCCTTGGACTTGGATTTCTTACTGAGGCGAGTATTATAGAGATAAACTGCGAACATGACTGCCGCAGAGACGACTCCGAGAGTTGCACCCAGAGGGTCGATAACTGTCTGTTCCCGACTGAGAATTTTTTGAATGGTGTCCCGAAGAACATCAAAGCCAACGTAGAACATGATGATGGAAGTAATCAAACTAGCCAAATCTTCAATTTTCCAGTGACCGAAACGATGGTCACGGTCTGCAGGCTGGCGCGCCATCCGAATACCGATCAGAAGAGCAACATTTCCGATAATATCGGATACGTTGTTGAAACCATCCGCTACCAAACTGGAAGAATGTAGGAGGTGGCCAGTCGCTAATTTTGCCGTAGATAAGAGGAGGTAGGTCGAAATGCTGATAATGGCACCACGTTCCGCCAACTTGAGATTTGACATGGATTGGTTCATCGGGCTTCCTTTCTAGTCATTTAGTATTCTACCATTATACTGGTTTTCAAAGGAAAATTCAAACGATATAGGCTTACAAGGTTGGAGGTAAGCTAGTTTTTTATAAGGAAATGTGGTAGAATTGAAGGGTAATATTTATTCGAAAGAGATCTTGTAATGATAAATAAAAATATGGTCAGTAGGCTACTTAGTTTAATCTTTTTATTTTTGCCATTTTTATTTTTTTATCTCTATATATCATTTAGAGGTTTTGAATATCCTGTTGTAGATGATATCATGGTAAACCAAACCATATTATCTGGGGAAAATATGTTACTACCCTACATAGGAATTTTATTATCTTCAGGTTTGGTTTGGCTTCAACAAATGGTTACAAACTGGAATATTTATTTTATTTTTTTAGTTAGTATTTACTGTATTAGTTTTAGCGTATATACATCATTTTTTTATAAGAAAAAACTGTATCTTTTGCTTCCAATAGTGTTTTTAGCCCAATTGGTACTTATTAAATATTTTTCTTTTTCCGTTATTGCATATTTATCAGCTACAGCAGCAACTTTTTTACTATTTGACAAAAGGTACATTTCAGGACTATCACTATTGTTCATTGGTTTATCCATTCGACCTCAAATTATATCAAGCTTTATGTTACTGTTATTCCCTTTTCTGCTCTTTGAATGGATAGCTTCTAAAAAAAGAAAAGAAATTGTTTTATTATTTAGCGTCATTTTACTGATTTTTGCTTCCAATAAACTATATACACTAGGGAAAGCTGACGTACAGGAGTATTTGACATGGAATGCCCTAAGTACGAATTTGAGAGATTATCCTGCTATTGATTATCAAAGACATGCGAATGAATTTGAAGCTTTGGGGGTAAGTGAAAATGATTTGAATGTTTCCACCTACTGGTTATTTGCTGAAAAAAAAGCCTTAAGCAATACTCTTTTAACAAACATTCAATCTGTTCGTTCCCTTTCAGAAAAATACTCGTTTAATCTGCCTCAGATGATATCAGATTTTTTTAAGAATAGTATTCTGACAACCTTCTGTTTAATGCTGATTAGTTGGTTTTTGATTTTTAAGCCTAAGAAACTATACGGATGGTTTGTACCGATTTTCCCATTACTTTTAATTGGAGCTCTCTTTGTTAGACAAAGGGTAGTAGAGCGCGTATATATCCCTCTAATAGTATGTTTCTTATTAGTATTTATTTTCTATGCTCGATCATTTTATGAAAAAAGAAGTTTATTTGATAAGAGAAAGGTGTTCCTTAGCATACAAATAATGGGAATACTAGGAGGAGCAGTATGGATAAATAAGCTTGGACAAGAACTGTATTGGTTTCCCTATATTCAATCGTCAATAGTCTCAGAGTACCAAAATCTTGTACAGAGGAATTCGGATAAACTTATTGTTTTCGGTGGATATGGTACTTTGGTTTCTTCACAGCCTACATTATCGACTTTTAAATTAAGACCCAATCAGTTAGTGACAAATACGACAACATTAGGAAATTGGCAAACTTTTTCTCCTCATTATTATCAACAAATGAAGAGATACGGGGTTGAAGAACCTGAAAATCTGTTATCTTCTGCAATCAACAATCAGAATATTCTCTTCTTTTGGTCCACTTCATCAGGGAATATGGATAGTGTTAAAAAAATCATGAAAGAACATTATCAGAAGGATGTTTACTTTGAGGAAGTTGAATCTGTAACTTCAGATATGAGCGTTTATCGATTAAAATTAGGAACAGGAGGATAGTATGAAGAACCGAATTGGTTACATAGATATGTCTAAAGGGTTAGCGATTATATTAGTTATCATTGGACATAGTAGCTTCGTTCCAAATAATGCTAAGTTGCTTCTCTATGCATTCCACATACCATTGTTCTTTTTCTTATCTGGTTTTACTTTGAATGTTAGAAAGTATGAAAGTTTCTCAGGCTATTGTTTAAATAAAGTAAAGAGTTTAGTCCTTCCTTTTTTCTTGCTAAATAGTTTTGTTTTTCTGTTTCAACTTTTTGTCATGTACCCTGATCAAGTTCTGAGTTTCAATATTCTTCATTTTATAAAACAGTTACTGCTTTCAGATCGGTTGCATATTTATTTTCAATTATGGTTTTTGAATGTGATGTTTTTGGCTCATGTTTTCAGTTACTTTATTTTAAAGAGAAGATGGAATTTGGGTCAGTGGCTGATAATAATCCTATCTCTCTTGATTTTAGTCTATCTCGGACAGAAGGTATATGAGAGGGAGTATTATTTAATTTGGAATATTGATTTAGTTCCTGTTGCTCTGATTTTTATCTTGCTGGGAGTATGGACTAAGAATAATTTACATCAATTAGAAAAGTATTTTTCAATTTACTTTTTACCGATAGGACTTATTCTTACCAATTATAGTAGTAAACTAAACTATCGAGTGAGTGGCTATCAAATTGTTGATTTGTATTATCAGCAAATTGGAAATCATTTCTTATTTTACTTGGCAGCTATTTCAGGAATTTGGAGTGTTCTTATATTTTTTAAAACACTTCCAGAGAGTTCCATTATGAAATCAATCGGACAAAAAACATTGATTTATTATGGAGTGCATTCGCCGATAGTTCTGGTTTTGGTAGAAAAATTAGTCAAAGAGTTGTCTACTAAATATACTGGAATTTTTGTTAATCAATATATAACGACAGTTTTTGTAGCCATATTGACAATTTTGGGCTGTGAATTGATAGTCAGGATGTTTAGAGGAACTAACTTTCCTTTTGGGATAAAAAGATTAGGAGAAAGAGATGAGTAGACACAAGCCAATTTTATATATCGTTGTTCCATGTTATAACGAAGAGCAAGTCTTACCACATACTAATCCAATGTTTGTTGAAAAAATTGAACAATTAGTAAAGAAGGAAGAAATCCATCCTCTTAGTAAAATTATGTATGTAAATGATGGTAGTAAGGATCGAACTTGGGAACTGATAGAAAGTTATGCTAAATCTATCCCTTCTGTGGTTGGTGTATCGCAAAGTCGTAACAGGGGGCATCAAAGTAGTGTCCTTGCAGGTATGTATGAGGCCATTCAGTTTGCTGATATTGTCATTACCATTGATGCCGATGGACAGGATGATATCAATTGTATGGATAAAATGATTGAAGAATATAAAAGTGGTTCTGAAATTGTCTACGGTGTACGTGATAACCGTGATACGGATTCTACTTTTAAACGAATTACAGCTGAAGGTTTTTATAAAGTGCTACGCCTATTTGGAGCAGAAGTTGTTTTTAATCATGCCGACTATCGATTGGTTTCTAAAAGATTCTTGAAGGAATTAGAAAAATTTACTGAAGTCAATCTTTTTCTTCGTGGTTTAATGCCTTTAGTTGGTTTTAAATATTCTTACGTTTCATATAAACGCCATGAACGAATTGCTGGTGAGAGCCATTATCCCCTATCTAAAATGCTTGGTTTGGCTATGGATGGTATTACTAGTTTATCAATCAAACCGATAAGGTTGATTACAAGTCTGGGAGTCCTGACATCACTCTTTAGTTTTTTATTAATTATTTGGGTTGTATGGAGTAAGTTTGCTGGTACAGTCGTGGCTGGATGGGCGAGCACCTATGCAATAGTTAGCCTACTTGGTGGAGTTCAATTGATTAGTTTGGGCGTAATTGGTGAGTATGTTGGAAAGATTTATCTAGAAACAAAACGTCGTCCTAGGTATATTATCAGCGATCGTACTTTTGATACAGATAGTGTTTCATCAGATTTAAACCCTTGAAAATTGTTCAAATTTTGATATAATAGTACTACTCAAGGGAGTAGCTGGCAGAAACCTGTGATAGTGTCGTCATTCCGAATTGTATACTGAAAAGTATGTTTTCCGGCGCTATCTTAAACAGCGAGACTTGTTATGATTAACAGGTCTCTTTTTGTTTGTCGTGAAAAGATAGGACAGAAAGAGAGTCTGTTTTGCACACAATGTCAAGGAGGAGACACATGTCAAAAGAACAAAAACGCCAAGCGTTTTATACTCAAAGTCCTGAAGAGGTCTTGAAGTCGGTTGAAGCAACTGAGCAAGGGCTTTCGTCAAGCGAAGCGCAAAAACGTCTAGCTGAATATGGACGCAATGAACTGGAAGAGGGTGAGAAAAAATCTCTCCTAGTCAAGTTTATCGAACAGTTTAAGGATTTGATGATTATTATTTTGGTTGCTGCAGCCATCTTGTCTGTCATAACTTCTGGTGGGGAAGATATTGCAGATGCTATCATTATTCTAGCCGTTGTTATCATCAATGCTGCTTTTGGTGTTTACCAAGAAGGAAAAGCAGAAGAAGCCATCGAGGCCCTCAAGTCTATGTCTAGTCCAGCTGCTCGCGTTATTCGTGATGGACACATGGCAGAGATTGATTCCAAAGAATTGGTACCAGGAGATATCGTTGCCCTTGAAGCAGGTGACGTCGTACCAGCAGACCTACGTTTGCTAGAGGCTAACTCTCTCAAAATCGAAGAAGCTGCTTTGACAGGTGAGTCTGTTCCAGTCGAAAAAGACTTGACCGTCGAGCTCTCTGCAGATGCTGGTATTGGTGACCGTGTCAATATGGCCTTCCAAAACTCAAACGTGACTTATGGTCGTGGTCTTGGTGTTGTTGTCAATACAGGTATGTACACGGAAGTGGGTCATATCGCTGGCATGCTCCAAGATGCGGATGAGACGGATACACCACTCAAACAAAACTTGAACAACCTTTCTAAGGTCTTGACCTATGCAATTTTGGTCATTGCCCTTGTTACTTTTGTAGTCGGAGTCTTCATTCAAGGTAAAAATCCACTTGGTGAGTTGATGACCTCTGTCGCGCTTGCTGTTGCAGCCATCCCAGAAGGACTTCCTGCTATCGTGACCATCGTTCTTGCCCTTGGTACTCAAGTTTTGGCTAAACGAAACTCTATCGTTCGTAAGTTGCCAGCAGTAGAAACACTTGGTTCAACTGAAATCATCGCTTCTGATAAGACTGGTACACTTACTATGAACAAGATGACAGTCGAGAAAGTCTTCTATGACGCAGTCTTACATGACTCAGCTGATGATATTGAACTTGGCTTGGACATGCCACTACTTCGTTCAGTTGTCTTGGCCAACGATACCAAGATTGATGCTGAAGGAAACCTGATCGGGGATCCAACGGAAACAGCCTTCATCCAGTATGCCTTGGACAAGGGCTACGATGTCAAAGGATTTTTAGAGAAATATCCTCGTGTAGCTGAGTTACCGTTTGACTCAGATCGTAAACTCATGTCAACAGTTCACCCATTGCCTGATGGTAAATTCCTCGTAGCAGTCAAAGGGGCTCCAGATCAACTCTTGAAACGTTGTGTTGCTCGTGATAAGGCTGGAGATGTTGCTCCGATTGATAATCAAGTCAATGACTTAATTCACACAAATAACTCTGAAATGGCTCACCAAGCCTTGCGTGTCCTTGCAGGTGCTTATAAGATTATTGATAGCATTCCAGAGAACTTGACTTCTGAAGATCTTGAAAACAACTTGATCTTTACTGGTTTGATTGGGATGATTGACCCAGAGCGTGCCGAAGCGGCAGAAGCTGTTCGTGTCGCTAAGGAAGCGGGAATCCGTCCAATCATGATTACGGGTGACCATCAAGACACAGCAGAAGCCATTGCCAAACGTTTGGGAATCATCGATGAAAATGACTCAGAAGACCATGTCTTGACAGGTGCTGAGCTTAACGAACTTTCTGATGAAGAATTTGAAAAAGTCGTTGGTCAATACTCTGTCTACGCGCGTGTATCTCCAGAACACAAGGTTCGTATCGTGAAAGCTTGGCAAAACCAAGGTAAGGTCGTTGCTATGACAGGTGACGGTGTTAATGACGCTCCAGCTCTGAAAACAGCCGACATCGGTATCGGTATGGGAATCACTGGTACAGAGGTTTCTAAGGGAGCTTCAGATATGATTCTTGCGGATGATAACTTTGCGACCATCATCGTCGCAGTTGAAGAAGGACGTAAGGTCTTCTCAAACATTCAAAAGACCATTCAGTACCTACTTTCTGCCAATACTGCTGAAGTATTAACCATCTTCTTATCAACCTTGTTTGGTTGGGATGTCCTACAGCCAGTTCATCTCTTGTGGATTAACTTGGTAACCGATACCTTCCCAGCTATTGCCCTTGGTGTTGAACCAGCTGAGCCAGGTGTTATGACCCACAAACCACGTGGACGCAAATCAAGCTTCTTCTCAGGTGGGGTCATGAGTTCCATTATCTATCAAGGTGTACTCCAAGGGGCACTCGTCTTGACTGTTTATGGTCTTGCTCTTGCCTATCCAGTCCATGTAGGAGACAACCAAGCAATTCATGCGGATGCTCTCACCATGGCCTTTGCAACACTTGGTTTGATTCAGCTCTTCCATGCCTACAACGTCAAGTCTGTTTACCAATCCATCTTGACAGTCGGACCATTCAAATCTAAGACCTTCAACTGGTCTATCTTGGTATCCTTCATTCTCTTGATGGCAACAATTGTTGTAGAACCCCTTGAAGGTATTTTCCACGTAACAAAACTAGACTTGTCACAATGGGCTATTGTTCTAGCTGGAAGCTTCTCAATGATACTTATCGTCGAAATCGTCAAGTTTGTTCAACGTAAACTTGGTCTTGATAAGAATGCGATTTAAAAAGAAAGTCATCTTCGGATGGCTTTTTTTGCATTTGAGGGAAAGGACTAGAAGTTGCCCCCTTTTGTGCTATAATAAAGTAAAGATGTAAGGAGCGTAAGAGAATGGAAAAGAAAATTGTCCGAGATGTCTTATTCTTGTCGCAGGTCTCGAAAGCTGCAAGTCAGGAAGACCTTTATCTAGCTAGAGATTTGCAGGATACCCTGCTGGCTAATCGCGAGACCTGTGTCGGTCTAGCAGCCAATATGATTGGTGTGCAGAAGCGTGTGAGTATCTTTAATCTTGGCCTAGTTCCCATGGTCATGTTTAATCCCGTTCTCCTTTCCTACGAAGGGCCTTACGAGACCGAGGAAGGTTGTTTGTCCTTGACTGGGGTTCGAACGACGACTCGTTATGAAACGATTACGGTTTCCTATCGCGATAGCAAGTGGCAGGAACAGACTATTACACTAACAGGTTTTCCAGCTCAGATCTGCCAGCATGAACTGGATCATTTGGAAGGTCGGATTATTTAGGAGGAACTCAGATGAAACGCATACTTTTTGAACTTGTTTTTATCGCAACGACTTGGTATATCTTTTTACCACCCTTCAATCTGACTAGCTGGGAATTCATCTTCTTTCTCTGTGGGCATCTGGTGGTGATGGGGATTTTGTTTAGTTTCCGCAAGGATACCAATCTCCTCAAAACTGTTCATGTACGTCATGGCAAGGCTGCCAAAGATCTCAATCTAGAAGGATTCCTTTTTACCAAACTTAGTAGAGGATTGTTTCTGACTGCAGGTATCATGTTTGCCCTTGCTGGTCTGGTAAGCCTAGTAACCTCTAGCTTTTTCCAAGCAAAAAATTATGCTAATGTGGTGTCTATCACAGAAAAAGATTTTAAAGATTTTCCTAAGAGTGATACCAGTAAGGTTCCAATCCTAGATCGGAGCACTGCAGAAAAGATTGGAGACCGTTATCTAGGCTCTCTGACGGATAAGGTCTCCCAGTATGTGGCAGCAGATACCTACACTCAGCTGACGGTTGATGGCAAACCTTATCGGGTGACACCTTTGGAGTATGCCGACTCGATCAAATGGTTTAATAATCAGTCCAAGGGAATTGGTGAGTATATCAAGGTTGATATGGTGACAGGAAATGCGGAATTGGTGGATTTAAAAACGCCAATGAAGTATTCAGACTCCGAGTACTTTAACCGCGATGTTAAACGTCATCTTCGGATTAAGTACCCAACCAAGATTTTTAAAAAGCCATCCTTTGAGGTGGATGATGAAGGCAATCCTTTCTATGTAGCAACCGTTTATCAAAAGCAGTTTGGTCTAGGAGTTCCTCGTCCTTCATCTGTTATTATCTTGGATGCCACCAATGGAGAAACCAAGGAATACAGCTTGGATGAAGTCCCAGAATGGGTGGATCGTGTCTATCCAGCAGAAGAAACCATCGAACAAATCAACTACAACGGCAAGTATAAAGATGGCTTCTGGAATGCCTTGATTTCTAAGAAAAACGTCACCCAAACGACAGAGGGCTATAACTATCTTTCTATCGGAAATGACATTTATCTCTACACGGGTGTGACTTCAGCAAATGCTGACGAAAGTAATCTAGGATTTATCCTTGAAAATATGCGCACTGGTGAAATCACCAAGTACAATCTAGCTTCAGCAACCGAAGAATCAGCCCGTGCTTCTGCAGAGGGAGCAGTGCAAGAGAAGGCCTACAAGGCTACCTTCCCTATCCTTGTCAATCTCAATGACAAACCACTCTATATCATGGGTTTGAAGGACAATGCAGGCTTGGTCAAGGAGTATGCATTGGTCGATGCAGTGGAGTACCAAAACGTTATCGTAGCAACTACGGTAGATGAACTCCTCAGCAAGTATGCCAATAAAAACGACCTCGAGCTGGATAATGAAACGGTAGAAAACATCAAGGGTATCGTCTCAGACCTTAAATCAGCTGTCATCAAGGGGGATACCGTCTACTTCTTCAAAGTTGATGGCAAGATTTATAAGGTCAAGGCCTCAGTGTCAGATGACCTTCCTTACCTTGAAAATGGCCAATCCTTTGAAGGTCAAGTTGGAAAAGATAACTACCTCAAGACCTTTAAAGTACAATAATACTCTTCGAAAATCAAATTCAAACTACGTCAGCGTCGCCTTGCCGTACTCAAGTACAGCCTGCGGCTAGCTTCCTAGTTTGCTCTTTGATTTTCATTGAGTATAAAAATAGGTTTTCTTAGTTCAAGGAGAAAAAAGATAAATTCTTATCTATCTTAACAAGCTTAGCTGGCACAGCCCTTGTTCTCGCGGCTATCTGGTTAGGATGGACAAAATAAACAGAGAAACCTCGGTATGAACCGAGGTTTTTAAGATGAAATTCTTGGTCGTGATTGAAAAATATGCTACACTAACAATATGAAAATTTTAATCCCAACAGCAAAAGAAATGAACACAGACCATCCTTGTATCGAAGCGCTCCCCTTGAGGGAAGAAAGTCAGGCAGTCCTTGACTCACTTGCGCATTACTCAGCTAGTGAATTAGAGACTTTTTATAAGGTATCTGCCGAGAAAGCAGAAGAAGAGTACGCTCATATTCAAGCTCTAAAAAATCACAGGGCTAAATATTATCCAGCCTTGAAACTCTTCGATGGTCTCATGTATCGCCACATCAAACGAGATGGGTTAACCGAGGCTGAACAAACCTATCTTGAAAATCATATCCTGATTACCTCGGCTTTATACGGTGTTGTCCCTGCCTTATCTCCCATGGCTCCTCACCGTTTGGATTTCTTGATGAAGTTAAAAGTTGCTGGTAAGACTTTAAAGAGTCATTGGAAGTCAGCCTACGATGAGGCACTTCAGGATGAGGACTTGATATTCTCCCTCCTATCATCAGAGTTTGAAACCGTATTTTCTAAGGAAATTAGAGAAAAGATGGTGACCTTCAAATTTATGGAGGACAAGGAAGGCCAGTTAAAAATCCACTCAACCATTTCAAAAAAAGCCCGTGGTGCCTTTTTGACCGCCTTGATAGAGGGGCAAGTTCAAACTGTTGAACAAGCTCGCAAGCTCAGTTTTGCAGGTTTTGATTACCGACCTGATTTATCAAGTGATTTAGAACTCGTCTTTGTGAAACAAACATAAAACCAGCTCATTCGAGCTGGTTTTTACTAGATTAGTTGATGGCTGCAAGAAGGTCGTCAGCTTGTTTTTCAAGTGATGAAGCAGTTGCTTCTTCTAACACCAATTTTCCGTCTGCCCAAGCAGAGTCATTGACACGAGCGGCAGTAAAGTTACCAACGACTTGTGTACGGATAAATGGCAAGAGGTCTTTATAAATCGCAAAGAGTTGTTCGTGACCGGCATTGGCTACAGATGAGACAGTAACAAACTTGTCTTGGAGGGCAGAAGCACCACGTGTATCAGACAAATCAATGGCACGAGAGAGCCAGTCAAGCAAGTTTTTCACTGTTCCAGGGATAGAGAAGTTGTAGACTGGAGAGAAGATCCAGATAGCATCCGCAGCAAGGACTGCTTCACGAGCAGCATCTACAGCTGGATGAGTTGGAACTTCCAAATCTTGGCTGAAGAGAGGAACAGCTGAGTAATCAAGATAGCTAACTTCCGCTTTTCCAGCAAGTGCTTTTTCAGCTTCGAGGGCCATTTGGTGGTTGAAAGAACCTTGGCGAAGTGAACCGACGATAAATAATACTTTTTTAGACATGATATGTCTCCTTTAGTTTAAAATTCAAAGAGCGAACCCTTTTGTTACCATCTATGTTACAACAAATGATACTAATTAGCAATAATTTTGCTCACAAATTTTTAAATTTTTTTAAAATGCGGATTAAATCTTCCTTTTCACCATCTTCCAAGATGCTGAGTGCTTCTACGATCGAATCGATATGGTCAGGAAGAACCTCTTCGATTTTTCTGCGTCCTGCAGGTGTTAATTTCAGGAAAAAAGAGCGACGATCCTTGGGGTCACAAGTTCTAGAAATCCACCCATCTCGAACCATATTTCGAATGACAACAGTCATATTTCCAGAAGTGGCTAGCATTTTTTCAATCAAATCCTGAATGCGTAGTTCCCCCTTGCTATAGAGGGTTTCCAGAACGGAAAATTGGGTGGGTGTTAGCCCGTGTTCTTTAGCAGCCTTAGCTTCATATGGTTTAAAAGTCCGTATGACTTTATTGAGGATGATAGCTGTTTTTAAGTCTAGTTGATTATCGGAAATTTTCTCTTTCAAATATTGTTTCATAAGGTTATTTTATCAATAATGAGAGAGAAAAACAAGAACTTATATTTTACAGGAAAAGAATCTTAGAATGTTCCTATCTTCACTTGTAATAAAGGAGGAGAGATGGTAAAATAGACGAGTGAAACTAAGACAGAAAAAAGCAAAAAACAAGCTACTTATACAGTATGGAATCGGCATTGCTCTGGTAGTACTAGTCATGACGACTTCCTTCCTTTATCTGATATCACTCAGCATGAAACCCTATCAAGATGCTAGACTTGAGGGAGAAAAACTAGCCAAGCAGTATGCAGAATTGGAACAGGTAGATCAGGTTGATTTCTACAATGGTCTAGAGGGCTATTACAGTGTTCTGGGACATAATAAAAAGCAAGAGGCCATTGCCGTACTGATTGAAAAGAATGACCACAAGATTTATGTTTATCAGCTTGATAAGGGGATTTCTCAAGACAAGGCAGCGACGATTTCGAGGGAAAAAGGAGCTAGCGACATTGATAAGATCACCTTTGGTCGTTATCAGGACAAGCCGATTTGGGAAGTTAAGTCAGGAAACCAGTACTATCTGGTCGACTTTGAAACAGGAGCAGTGATCCAATAAGGAGGGCATATGAAACTATCCAAACGTGTACTAGAGATGGAAGAAAGCGTCACTCTAGCCAGTGATGCAAGAGCCAAAGCATTAAAAGCTCAGGGAAAAGATGTTCTTTTCTTAACCTTGGGACAGCCTGATTTTCATACTCCTGAAAACATTCAGGATGCAGCGATAGAAGCGATTCGTGATGGACGAGCTTCCTTTTATACAGTTGCTTCAGGTCTGCCAGACTTAAAGGCTGCGGTTAATACCTATTTTGAACGCTACTACGGGTATTCCGTAGCGGCTAACGAGGTTACCTTTGCCACTGGTGCTAAGTTCTCTCTCTACACCTTCTTTATGGCTGTGGTCAATCCAGGTGATGAGGTCATCATTCCTACACCATACTGGGTCAGCTATGGAGACCAGGTCAAGATGGCAGAAGGTGTGCCAGTCTTTGTCCAGGCTAAGGAAGACAATCACTTTAAAGTAACAGTAGAGCAGCTAGAAGCAGCCCGAACAGATAAGACCAAGGTCTTGGTTCTCAATTCACCATCGAATCCGACTGGTATGATTTACTCTCGTGAGGAACTCATGGCTATCGGAAATTGGGCTGTTGCGCATGATGTCCTTATCCTAGCAGATGATATTTATGGACGTCTGGTTTATAACGGGAACGAATTTGTTCCAATTTCTAGTCTGTCAGAAGCCATTCGCAAGCAAACCATCGTGATTAATGGTGTATCTAAGGCCTATGCCATGACTGGTTGGCGGGTAGGTTATGCTGTGGGAAATCCTGAAATTATCGCTGCTATGAGCAAACTAACAGGACAAACAACCTCTAACTTGACTGCCGTATCGCAATATGCTACCATTGAAGCCCTGACTGGACCGCAAGACTCTGTTGAAACCATGCGCCAAGCCTTTGAAGAGCGTTTGAATACCATTTATCCACTCTTGTGCAAAGTGCCAGGATTTGAAGTTGTCAAGCCCCAAGGAGCCTTCTATCTCTTCCCGAATGTTAAAAAAGCGATGGAGATGAAGGGGTATACCGATGTGACAGAGTTTACAACGGCTATTCTCGAAGAAGTCGGCCTTGCCTTGATTACAGGAGCTGGATTTGGAGCACCAGAAAATGTTCGTCTCAGCTATGCCACAGACATGGATACTTTAAAAGAAGCTATTCACCGTTTGCATCGGTTTATGGAAAAATAAAACTTAGAATCTTCGCCTTTTTAGCGAAGATTTTTTGTAACGAAAATCTCGCGATTTTCTCTAGTAGAACCTAGCTATCGCAGTCTATTTATGGTAAAATAGTGGGTAATGATGTCTTCGGACAAGTTAAACGAAAAAAGGAAGATAGATTATGACAAAACGTGTAACAATTATCGATGTAAAAGACTACGTTGGTCAAGAAGTGACCATCGGAGCCTGGGTTGCCAACAAATCTGGAAAAGGGAAAATTGCCTTCTTGCAATTGCGTGATGGGACAGCCTTCTTCCAAGGTGTAGCATTTAAACCAAACTTTATTGAAAAGTTCGGTGAGGAAGTGGGGCTAGAGAAGTTTGATACGATTAAACGCCTAAGCCAAGAAACTTCTGTTTATGTGACAGGAATTGTCAAAGAAGACGAACGTTCTAAGTTTGGCTATGAGTTGGATATTACAGACATCGAAGTGATCGGTGAATCTCAAGACTACCCAATCACACCAAAAGAACACGGAACAGACTTCTTGATGGACAACCGTCACTTGTGGCTCCGCTCTCGTAAGCAAGTAGCGGTTATGCAAATCCGTAACGCGATTATCTATGCGACTTATGAGTTTTTCGACAAGAACGGCTTCATGAAATTTGATAGCCCAATTCTTTCAGGAAACGCAGCAGAAGATTCAACTGAACTCTTTGAAACAGATTACTTTGGAACACCAGCCTACTTGAGCCAATCAGGTCAGCTTTACCTAGAAGCAGGGGCTATGGCTCTTGGTCGTGTCTTTGACTTTGGTCCAGTATTCCGTGCTGAAAAATCAAAAACACGCCGTCACTTGACTGAGTTCTGGATGATGGATGCGGAGTACTCTTACTTGACACATGATGAGTCACTTGACTTGCAAGAAGCTTACGTAAAAGCCCTTCTTCAAGGTGTTCTTGACCGTGCACCTCAAGCCTTGGAAACCTTGGAACGTGATACAGAGCTCTTGAAACGCTACATTGCAGAGCCATTCAAACGCATCACTTACGATCAAGCCATTGACCTTTTGCAAGAGCATGAAAACGATGAAGATGCTGACTACGAGCATTTGGAGCATGGAGATGACTTTGGTTCACCACATGAAACTTGGATCTCAAACCACTTTGGTGTGCCAACATTTGTCATGAACTATCCAGCAGCCATCAAGGCCTTCTACATGAAACCAGTTCCTGGAAATCCAGAGCGCGTGCTTTGTGCAGATTTGCTTGCTCCAGAAGGCTATGGAGAAATCATCGGTGGTTCTATGCGTGAGGAAGACTATGATGCCCTTGTCGCTAAGATGGAAGAACTTGGAATGGATCGTACAGAATACGAATTCTACCTTGACCTTCGTAAATACGGTACAGTACCACACGGTGGATTTGGTATCGGTATCGAGCGTATGGTAACTTTCGCAGCAGGTACAAAACATATCCGTGAAGCTATTCCATTCCCACGTATGTTGCACCGTATCAAACCATAAAAAGACTAAAACGCCATAATAGGCGTTTTTTCAAAACACCATAATACTTGAAGGAAGAGGTGAGAAACATGTAAAGTTAGGACTAACAAGTGACAGACACAAGGATATATACACTTGTTAAAGGAGAAATGATGTTTAAACCAAATTATCGGAAGAATATCGGTCTCATGGCTGGAGTGGAATTTTTTGCCTTTCTAGGCATAACTAGCTTTTGGATTTTATTTCTCAGTCAAAATGGGATGTCACTTTGGCAGGTCGGCTTATTGGAAAGCATTTTTCATGCCACCAGTGTCATTTGTGAAATTCCCTCTGGCATGTTAGCTGACCGCTATTCATATAAAACCAATCTTTATCTCAGTCGGATTGCTGGGATAGTATCTTCTATTCTCATGTTAGTAGGGCAAGGTAATTTTTGGATTTATGCCCTCGCGATGGTGGTGAGTGCCTTGTCATATAATTTTGATTCGGGCACGAGTGCAGCCATGGTTTATGATTCGGCCGTGGAGGCTGGATTAAAAGAGCGCTACTTGTCTATCTCAAGTTTTATGTCAGGAGTAGCAGAAGGAACTCGGTCTTTGGGGACCGTTTTAGCGGGATTTTTTGTCCATGGTCAATTGCACTTGACCTACTATATCATGATTGCCACTTCTATAATTGTCCTATTCTTAACTTGGATGCTAAAAGAGCCTAGTGTTAAAGCGCAAAAATCTGAGCGTCTGACCATGAAAAGGATTATGTGGACTGTCAAAGAGGAGCTGCAGAGAAATCCCAGTCTTTTTGGTTGGATGCTTCTGCCCCAAATCATCGGGACACTGATGTGCATGTTTTATTTTTACTATCAAAATCAACTGCCGGACTTAGAAGGATGGCAGATTTCGATGGTCATGTTAATCGGCAGTGTTTTAAATATCTGGGCAGTTTATCTAGCGAGTAAGATTGGAAAGAAGTATGCAGCCTTAAAGATCTTTCCAATTCTTGTACTCTTAACGGGAGTGACCTACTTACTTTCCTACTTTGGTACGCCACTGATTTATATTTTCATTTATTTGATTAGTAACGCCTTATATGCTCTCTTTCAACCGATTTTTGACAACGATTTACAAAAGCGACTCCCAAGTGAGGTACGTGCAACCATGCTAAGTGTCTACTCCATGATGTTCAGCCTGAGTATGATTGTTATTTTTCCTCTGACGGGGTGGCTGATTGATGCTCTAGGTTTTGTAGAAGCCTTTATTTACTTAGGATTCTTTTTAGTAATAGTCGCCTTTTCACTATTTTTCATTTTGAAAGAGATGGCCAGAGCTTTAGAACTGAAAGAGAATGTTATTTCTAATCAATAGAGTTATTTTTCATTTTTATCTTTTTTCTCTTGCTATCTACTAGTATTTCTAGTATAATAGTTTATTGTGAGCAAACCTCACTTACCCCTTGCAAAGACTAGGGGTCATTAGACCAAAAGGAGGAACATATCAATGGCTAAATACGAAATTCTTTATATCATTCGTCCAAACATTGAAGAAGAAGCGAAAAACGCTTTGGTAGCACGTTTTGACTCTATCTTGACTGACAACGGTGCAACTGTTGTTGAATCAAAATCATGGGAAAAACGTCGTCTTGCATACGAAATCCAAGATTTCCTTGAAGGACTTTACCACATCGTTAACGTTGAAGCAAACGACGACGCAGCTCTTAAAGAGTTTGACCGTCTTTCAAAAATCAACGCTGACATTCTTCGTCACATGATCGTCAAACTTGACGCGTAAGAAGGTAAATTATGATTAACAATGTTGTACTTGTAGGGCGTATGACACGTGACGCTGAGTTGCGTTATACCCCATCAAATGTAGCAGTTGCGACTTTTACTCTTGCAGTAAACCGTACATTCAAGAGTCAAAATGGCGAACGTGAGGCTGATTTCATCAATGTCGTTATGTGGCGCCAACAGGCTGAAAATCTTGCTAACTGGGCTAAAAAAGGCTCTCTTATCGGGATCACAGGTCGTATCCAGACTCGTAGTTACGATAACCAGCAAGGACAACGTGTCTACGTAACAGAAGTCGTGGCTGAGAATTTCCAAATGTTGGAAAGCCGCGGAGTGCGTGAAGGACATACAGGTGGAGCATATTCTGCACCAACTGCTGGTCAATCAGCATCTGCAAACCCAGTACCAGACTTTTCACGTTCTGAAAATCCATTTGGAGCAACCAATCCATTGGACATTTCAGATGATGATTTACCATTCTAATGGACAATTAATACTATAAAGGAGAAAAAACATGGCTCAACAACGTCGTGGCGGATTCAAACGCCGTAAAAAAGTTGATTACATCGCAGCAAACAAAATTGAATATGTTGATTACAAAGATACTGAGCTTCTTAGCCGTTTCGTTTCAGAACGTGGGAAAATCCTTCCTCGTCGTGTAACAGGAACTTCAGCTAAAAACCAACGTAAAGTAACAACAGCTATCAAACGCGCTCGCGTAATGGCTTTGATGCCTTTCGTAAACGAAGATTAAAAAAGAGGTCCAGTGGACCTCTTTTTCATGAGCTCGGAAATAAGAAAGCGAATTAAGCCCCATAAGGGTCTTTTTTTCACGAGCTTTGAAACGAGAGAGCGAGTTGGATCCAGTGGTCCTTTTTTCAGACTTTTCCAGGACTTTGTTAGAAAGGAGTCCCTTTTGACCTAGTAAGATTCTTTTGTCTTACTAGGTTTTTTCTTTTAATCTCTATTATCGTGCTATAATAGTGGAAGAAGGCTTTTAAGGAGTACCTTATGGAAACAACATGTCTGATTAGAAAAATGCAAACATCTGATGTTAAAGAACTATCCCAAGGTTTTACCAATCAAGGTTGGCCGGGTAGAGAAGAAATTTTGGCTAGGTATTTTCTTGAACAAGAATGTGGGGAGAGAGAAGTCTTAGTTGCAGAGGTTGGGGGTGCTTTAGCGGGTTATGTCACAATTTTGCCTTGCGCTAAGCAGGGGCCTTTTGCAGAAATCTATCCAGAACTCTCAGATTTTAATGTCTTTGAGCCCTTTCAAAATCAAGGTATTGGAAACTTCTTGATGGAAGAGGCAGAAAATCGAGTTAAGCTCATATCGGATAAGGTTACCCTTGGTGTTGGGCTCCATTCAGGGTATGGACCTGCCCAGAGATTGTACATCAAACGAGGTTATATTCCAGATGGTTCGGGCGTCTGGTATCAAAATCACAGATCGGCTATGGATGCTACTTGTGAAGATATCGGTGACCTTGTTTTATATCTGTCAAAAAATTTGATTTAAGATAGATCTTATAAGGTTTAACTTTAAAATGGCAAGAAGTCGTAACCTCCTTTTTCATTCGAAAAAGGAATTTTTTGTTTGAAATTGTTTGATTTATTCCTCAAAGTGATAAAATATAATTGTTTGAAATATCAATACAAATATAAATATCAAAAAAAACATATAAGGTTTAGTTTTTTTAAATACGGATTCTTTTGAAAAGTCTTAAAATTTCCTAAAATAAGGCTTTTCAAAGGTTGTAAATAAAATTATTACAAAAAGGTTACAAATTGTTAAAATTAAATTAAATGAAATAATATAATTTGGAAAAAATTTGACATATAAATTAATTGACGGCAAAATAATTAAGATAATCAAATTAATTGATTTGCGCAATAATTCGATATAAAGATTAATCTGATGTGTCAAATTTTATTATAGTAGAAGGATAGCATAATGAAGAAACTGAAAGTGATGGTTGTTTTTGGAACACGACCAGAAGCTATTAAAATGGCCCCTTTAGTGCTGGAATTGCAAAAACATAGTGACAGTATTGAGACAATCACAGTTGTGACAGCTCAGCATCGTCAAATGCTGGACCAAGTTCTTGAAACGTTTCGCATTGAGCCACATTATGACTTGGATATTATGGGGAAGAATCAATCTCTTTTAGATATTACTGGAAAAATTTTAGAAAAGTTTGATCCAGTTGTTAAGCAAGAACTTCCAGATATGATTCTTGTTCATGGAGATACAACAACAACTTTTGCAGCCAGTTTAGTTGCTTTCTATAATCAGGTACGTATCGGCCACGTTGAAGCTGGTCTAAGGACCTTTGATAAGTATTCTCCTTTCCCAGAAGAAATGAATCGTCAGATGACAGATAACCTTGCGGATCTCTATTTTGCTCCAACTAGTGAGAGTAAAGAAAATCTCCTCAAGGAAAATCATCCTGAGTCTGCTATTGTCATTACGGGAAATACAGCAATTGATGCCTTGAAACTAACCGTTCAATCGGATTACTATCATGAAGTTCTAGATCAATTGGATCCAGATAAGAAACTTGTATTGGTAACCATGCACCGTCGTGAGAATCAAGGTCAACCAATGAGAAATGTCTTTGCAGCTTTACGTGAGATGGTCGATCTTCATCAGGAAATTGAAGTTGTTTATCCTGTTCACCTTAGCCCTGCTGTGCAAGAAGCAGCAAAAGATATCTTAGCTGGTCACGATCGTATTCACTTGATTGAGCCTTTAGATGTACTTGATTTTCATAATTTGGCTTCAAGAAGTTATTTTATCATGACTGACTCTGGAGGTGTTCAGGAAGAGGCGCCTTCTCTCGGCAAACCTGTCCTTGTCCTTCGTGACACGACGGAACGTCCAGAAGGAGTAAGAGCAGGTACTTTGAAGCTAGTTGGTACGGATCCAGTATGTGTGAAAGAAGCGATGGCAGCACTCTTAACAGATGAAACTCTTTATAGACAAATGTCTCATGCACCAAATCCTTATGGAGATGGAAGAGCTTCTGAACGAATCGTACAATCCATTCAACAGTACTTTGGGGCAGCGACTTCTGTATCTGAATTCAAAGGGGGGGAATAAGATAAAATGAAAAATTGGAGTCAATTTAAAAACTGGCTTATGGCTTTGCTTGCTTGTGAGGTCATTCTTTTGGTGCTTTGTTTTTTGTATGCTCGAGCAATCATTTTAGAACAAATCTTGTTTTTAGCTTTAGCCTTGTTTGCAGTGTTGGTATTATCTGACCTTTTGCTTACTTGGACCCTTATCTTAGCATTTGGTTTTGGACTTATCGTTTTGGTTGCGGGTGTGGTTTATATCCCAATCATTCAACTGGTCTTCTTATTAATCAGTTTTCCTCTTTTGATTGGGATTCTACTTAAGGTTCGTTATTATTTCTTCAAGGCGACCTCAAAGGTCCAAGAACAGGAAGACGAAGCTCAAGCAGATTACCAAGCTATGGTAACTGAGCAAAGTGATGTGACGGTACAATCCCTATTGATTCATTGGGCACATGAAGATTTGTTCTTCCAGATTAAACCGAAAGAACATAACCAGATGCTCAGTCGTATTCAAGAGGTAATTGCTCAGGAATTGAGTTACAATGATAAGCTTTATTACGTTTCAGATGGTAATTTTCTTGTTTTATCTAATAGTAGTCAAGATTCTTTGAAGCAACTTTATTTGAATGGTTTGCAGGAGAAACTAAGCAGTTTAGTTTTTCATGGAGAAGAAGGTAATCAAGAAATTCAGTTCCAAACAGGCTATTTGGTGATTAACTCTGATAATAAAGATAAATACCAAGACTACGCAGATGTAGCCAGTCATCTCAAACGTCAACTAGAGACAGATGTAATTGTAGAATATTAGGAGGGAAACATGACTTTAACCGAACTATTTTTTGGTATTGCTTTGGGACTCAGTCTCGCCTTTGGCATTTGTTTTATCATACTATTTATTGCATACAATATTCTTTACCATCGAGTGAACAAAAATTTTAAGGCGGTGAATCATGATTAGTCAAATGTTAATGATTTTTACCTTGCTTACAATTTGGATTTCTCTAGCTTGGGGCTTGGTAATTCTCTTTTCGGCAGTACACTTTTGGTTTAAACACAGTGATTTTCGTGTGGATACCTCGCCGCTACCTTATTACCCGAAGGTTACCATTGTTGTTCCTGCTCATAATGAGGATGTGGTTATTGCCCAAACAGCAAAAGCCATCTTGGACATGAATTATCCTCACGATCGTGTGGAGTTACTCCTGTTTGCGGATAACTGTTCGGATAACACCTATGCAGAATGTTTGTCTGTACAAGCCATGCCTGAATATGCAGAAAGAAATCTGACTATTATCGACCGTACTGGTACGGGAGGAAAAGCTGGTGTTCTAAACGATGCTTTGGAGATGGCAACAGGTGAATACATCTGTGTCTATGATGCGGATGCCATGCCTGAAAAAAATGCTCTTTATTTCCTTGTGAAAGAAGTGATGAAGGACCCAGAACGTCACGTGGCATCTTTCGGTCGCAACAAGACTCGAAACGCCAACCAAAATTTCTTGACTCGTTGTATCAACCAAGAAATCGTTGTTACTCAGCGCGTGCACCACGTTGGGATGTGGCATCTCTTTAAAATTGGGCGTATCCCAGGGACCAACTTTATCATTCAAACCGACTTTGTAAAGAGTATTGGTGGTTGGAAAAATGGTGCCTTAACCGAGGATACAGATATTTCCTTCAAAATCATGCAGAGTGGTAAATTGATTGCCCTTGCCTATAATTCAGAGGCTTTCCAACAAGAACCTGAAACCTTAAAGAGTTACTATATGCAACGTAAACGTTGGGCGAAAGGAAATTATGAGGTTGTTCTATCAAACTTTAAGCATTTATTTGGCAGAGCAAACTGGCGTGTTAAATTAGAAGTTTTTAACTATTCGTGTGTTTTCTTTTG
The DNA here is from genome assembly GCF_000257455.1 of Streptococcus oralis SK610. Lineage (GTDB taxonomy): Bacteria > Bacillota > Bacilli > Lactobacillales > Streptococcaceae > Streptococcus > Streptococcus oralis_CB. Next base: position 62,629 of record NZ_AJKQ01000031.1, on the reverse strand, counting down.
GTTTAACTTTGCCATAGTTCTATCAGATTTGATTTTCCTAGCGAATGTGCTAGCAATCTGCCTTAATCTTTTCTTCCCAGATGTCAGGGTTCCATTTGCTTTTGATGCGGACAATATCTACATTGCACAGCTCATGCTTTTTAACTGGATACTCATGATTGGTCTCTATTTGATGCAAATTATGACAGCATTGGCAAGTCAATTTGGACAAGCGACGACAAAACAAATCTGGTTAGCCTTGGCAGCATATTTCTCTTACGCACAGATGTTTATCGTTGTATCCGTTGATTCCATTTCTTCAATCGTGCTGGATAAAGTACTCCGACGAAAAGAAACCAAGTGGGTTAAAACTAAGCGATTTGCAGGATAGGAGGATTTATGAAAACGAATAAATTAAAATATGTCTGGTTTGTGCTCATCCTTTCTATCTTTTGTTTAGCCTTGTTTTTAGCAAGAGGAAGGACTAAAATCGAGATGCGTAATCGAATTTACAGCCAATGGAGCCAACAGTTCCTTGTTACAAAAGGCGATCAATCTTATGTTCGTACGACGAATGATTCGGAGGAGACAACAGTTCTATCTGAAGCTCAAAGTTATGGCATGCTCATAACGGTTTTAGCAGCCCAAAAAGGGCAAGCGAGTCAAGCAGATTATGATAGCCTTTATCGCTATTACCAAAATCATCGTATCGAGGGAACGCAGTTGATGTCTTGGAAGCAAGTGATCACAAATGGTAGCGAAACGGTTGAGAAGCAAAATGCAACCGATGGTGATCTCTACATCGCTTATTCTTTGATTGAAGCTGCCAAGCAGTGGCCGGATAAGGCGCAGGAATACCAAGCGCAAGCTAAAAAAATATTGGATGATATCCTTAAATACAATTACAATGAAGAGACAGGTGTTTTAACAGTAGGAAACTGGGCAAACAAGGATTCTGATTATTATTACTTGATGCGGACATCTGATACTCTTCCCCACTATTTCCAGTCTTTTTATGACCTGACTGGAAACAAACAGTGGTTAGATGTTAAGGATAAGATGCTTGGCCAACTAGAGCAAATCAGTTCTCATTCTGATACGGGTCTCTTGCCAGACTTTATCTGGGCTGAGAAGTCAGGGGCACGTCTTGTTGATGCCAACACTATCGAATCTCAATACGATGGGGCTTATTCTTATAATGCTTGTCGTTTGCCTTATCACCTGTCACAGAGCCAGGATGAAAGAAGCCAAAAACTCGTTCAAAAGATGATGGATTTCTTTATGAAAGAGCAACGCATTTATGCTGGATATGACTTGAACGGAACGGCCCTCAATCAATACCAGGCAGGTAGTTTTTTGGCACCGATTACCTATGCATCTGACAAGGGAGAAGGCTATCTGAAACTTCTTCAGCAAAATAAATACATTTTCACACAAGATTTACCTTTGGACAACTACTATGATGCAACGATGATTACCATGATTGCTCTAGAGATGTTCTAGGATGAAAAGAGAGGGCTAGTTTTACTAGCTCTCTTTTTGATAGGATTTTCATCTTTTTCCAAAAAAGGAATTTCATCAGCTTTATGGTATAATGGAAGAGTGATGGAAAAGAGGTAGAGAGATGGATGCGAAATTAAAATATAAGGCAAAGAAGATCAAAATCGTCTTTTTTGATATCGATGATACCTTGCGTACGTCAAAGACAGGTTTTATTCCAGCTACAATTCCCACTGTCTTTAAACAGTTGCGTGAAAAAGGAATTTTAACAGGAATTGCCTCTGGTCGTGGCATTTTTGGTGTTGTTCCAGAGATTCGTGAGCTCAAGCCGGACTTTTTTGTAACCCTAAATGGGGCCTATATTGAAGATAAAAAAGGCCAGGTCATTTATCAGCATCAGATTGAGAAGTTAGATGTTGAGGAGTATGTCTCTTGGACCAAGCGAGAGGGAATTGAATATGGCTTGGTTGGCAGTCATGACGCTAAACTCTCCACTCGAACAGAACTGATCAGTGAGGCTATTGATCCCATTTATCCAAACTTGGATGTGGATCCAGACTTCCATGAAAAAGTAGAGATTTATCAGATGTGGACCTTTGAAGATAAAGGAGATGCCTTGCGCTTGCCAGAGTCTTTATCGGATAAACTTCGCATGGTGCGTTGGCATGAACATTCATCTGATATCGTGCCTATTTCAGGTTCAAAAGCCACAGGTGTAGCCAAGGTGGTGGACCATTTAGGCTTGAAACCAGATAATGTTATGGTCTTTGGGGATGGTCTCAATGACTTGGAACTCTTTGATTATGCTGGAATCAGTATTGCTATGGGTGTTGCCCACGAAAAGATCAAAGAAAAAGCAGATTATATTACAAAAACAGTAGAAGAAGATGGCATTTTTGATGCCTTAGAAGGATTTGGTATGGTAGAAAAAGAATTGCATTTCCCACAAGTAGAAATTGAAACAGTAGAAGGCCCTCTTGCGACCATTAAGACAAATCACGGAGACTTGCGTATCAAGCTCTTCCCTGAACATGCCCCTAAAACAGTGGCTAACTTTGTTGCTCTTTCAAAAGACGGTTACTATGATGGTGTGATTTTCCACCGAATTATCAAGGATTTTATGATCCAAGGTGGAGACCCAACTGGTACTGGTATGGGGGGAGAATCAATCTACGGCGACTCTTTTGAAGATGAATTTTCTGAAGAACTCTATAATATCCGTGGTGCCCTTTCTATGGCCAATGCGGGTCCAAATACCAATGGAAGTCAGTTCTTTATCGTGCAAAACCAACACTTGCCATACTCTAAGAAAGAGATTGCGCGTGGTGGCTGGCCTGAACCAATCGCTGAGATCTATGCAGAACAAGGTGGAACTCCTCACCTTGACCGTCGCCATACTGTTTTTGGGCAATTGGTAGATGCAGAATCGTTTGCTGTCTTAGATACCATTGCAGCTGTTGAGACTGGTGCAATGGACAAACCAGTTGAAGATGTAGTAATTGAAACGATTGAAATTGAGGACTAGAATGAAAATTGGTGATAAGCTAACTGGGCGTATTACAGGAATTCAGCCCTATGGTGCCTTTGTTGAGTTAGAGACAGGGGTGACAGGGCTGATTCACATCTCGGAGATTCGGACGGGATTTATTGAAAATATCTATGACATTTTAAAAATTGGCGATGAAGTCCAAGTACAGGTGGTGGATTTTGACGAATACACTGGGAAGGCTAGTCTTTCCATACGTACCTTGGAGGAGGAAAAACATCAATTACCAAGACGGAGACGTTTTTCAAATGATCGGATCAAGCACGGTTTTGCGCCCCTTGCTCGAATGATGCCTGTTTGGACGCGCGAGGCATTAGAGCATTTAAAGAAGAAGCCATAAATACGATTATCTAAAACATTTGTAATATTAACATTGTTTGTTATAATAAAAGTATGAAAGAAGAACAATTATTAAAACCAGGAGAGCGAATCAACCAGCTCTTTTCGACAGATATCAAGATCATTCAAAATAGAGAGGTGTTTAGCTATTCGGTGGATAGTGTTCTCTTGTCACGCTTTCCTCGCTTCCCTAAACGGGGGTTAATTGTGGACTTTTGTGCTGGAAATGGTGCAGTTGGACTTTTTGCAAGTAGTCGTACCAAGGCAAAAATTCTCTCTGTAGAAATTCAGGAGCGTTTGGCGGATATGGCAGAGCGTTCGGTTCAGTTGAATGGCTTGGAAGAGCAGATGCAGGTCATCTGTGATGATTTGAAAAATATGTCTGCCCACATTCAGGGAAGTAAGGTGGATATGATTTTGTGTAATCCGCCTTATTTTAAGGTGGATCCGCATTCTAATCTGAACGAGAGTGAGCACTACCTTCTGGCCAGACACGAAATTACGACTAACCTAGAAGAAATCTGCCGAAGTGCTCAGAGTATTCTCAAGTCTAATGGCCGTTTGGCCATGGTTCATCGTCCAGATCGACTCCTGGATATCTTGGACATGCTTCAACGTCATAATTTGGCACCCAAGCGCCTGCAATTTGTCTATCCTAAACGAGAGAAGGAGGCCAATATGCTCTTAATCGAAGCTATCAAGGATGGCTCGACGAGTGGCTTTAAGGTCTTGCCACCTCTCATCGTTCACAATGATGATGGTTCCTATACACCAGAAATTCAAGAGATTTACTATGGATCATAAAGCCTATATGTACGTGGTGGAGTGCCGCGACGGGTCTTACTATACGGGCTATACAACGGATGTGAAGAGGCGCCTTGCCGTTCATAATAGTGGTAAGGGGGCCAAGTATACCCGAGCTCGCTTGCCAGTCAAACTCATCTATGTAGAGGGTTTTGCCAGTAAGGAAGAAGCCATGTCTGCCGAAGCTCTCCTCAAACGCAAGAAAAGACCACAGAAAGTAAGCTATCTAAATGACAATCGAGAGAAAAATTTACTAAGGTAGTTTGAGATTGAAGAAGATAAAAATATCAATATTGTAAAAATATAAACACTTCTAAAAATTATCGGGTTCCTATAATACGAAACTAAAAGTTGTTAATGGATATCCATCTTAAAATTTTAGATATGTTCATAGATAATAGACTTTTTTGGAATGATAATAATATTTTGTGAGACGGAGTTCGCTAAGGAGGAATAATGACATGGATTCTAATGAATTATTAAAATTAGGTGAATTCTATAAAGAGTTGAGAATTGCTAGAAAAGTTAAACAAAAGGATGTTGCAAAAAATAAATTATCAGTTTCTCAATTATCAAAATTTGAATCTGGCCAAACTATGCTCTCTGCTGATAAGATGTTAGAAGTAATTGAAGGTATTAATTTAACATTTTCAGAATTTGGATTTGCTCTTAGAGATTATAAACCTACTCAACATCAGTTACTTATGAATAAAATTTCGAAGCTATCAGCAGAAAACGATAAACAATCATTGCTTAAGCTACTTGACAAATACAAAGAAAGTCAATTGTTATATGATAAATTAAATACTTTGGTGATAAAAAATGCTATTCATCTAATTGATAGAGATTTCACTTTATCTCTAGATGATAGCAAATTTTTATCGAATTATTTATTTGATATTGAAGATTGGACTGCTTATGAAATCCATCTTTTTGGGAATACTATGCCTTTCCTATCTGACACAGATTTGTTATTTTTAGGAAAAGAACTGGTATCACGCTCAGAAATTTATAGTCCCTTGTTGGATTTTAGAAAGGCTTTAAAGTATACATATTTAAATTTAATTTCTGAGTTAGTAGAACGGAGATTAACAACTCATTTCAACTTTTTTGTCAATCAGTTAAGAATGATTCTTGATGTATTTGATACGTTTGAAATAATTTTGTTAAATTTTTTAGTCTTAGTATACTCCTACTTAATAGAAAATACTGTTAATTTTGAAGAAGTTGAGCAATATATTTTAAATGTTTCTAAAATAGAACAATCAGGTCTCTCTAAGATATTAGAACAGAGACTATTCCAATATCTAAGAACTAACCAAAAGGGGGAAAGATAATAATATCTATTACCGCCATTGTTTGTATAGAGAGAAAAATGGCTATTACTTTTTTCATGCTGTATCCTCCTAATCAATAGTTTGACTGTTATACTAACATAAAATTGTATCAATTCAGCAAAATTGAAGATATGAAATTAATTTATTAAAAAATTTCATATCTTCAATTTTTTAATTTTGTGACAAAAGTAAGTTATAATTGAGATATCATAACGAAAGGAGAACAGGCATATGTTTATCGAAGATATCGAAGTAGAAGAACAAGTATGTAATGGCGGTTGCTTTATTGCTTGTTAATCTAAGAACAAGAAAAAGTGGTATATAGCTATTACCACTTTTTCTTAATTTTTGCATATGTGTTCAGTAGATTTAAAATGAAATATATACTAAAATCCGGAAGAGGTTTCGTCAAGAGAGAAAAAGATATAATTATGTATCCTGCATGTAAAGGGGGAGAGAAAGTGATTCATTCTCCTTGTATAAAAGAATTGTGGGAGGAAATGAAATATTTAGATAAAAATTTTTCATATAATAACATTGATATATATAACCTTCTGAAAGAAAGCTCTCTTGTTTTTGAAATTAATGAAGATGAATGGGATGATTATCAACGATTATCTAGGAATATACAATTTTTATCATTACATAACGATATTGAACCTAATTTACAGTATAAATCTATAATTGATAAGAAAATATTAATAATTGGTCTTGGAACTGTCGGGGCACCTCTTGTTTATGAATTAGATAAATTTGGTTTTAAAAATATTGTAGTTATTGATGGCGATAGTGTTGAATTAAAGAATATTACTGCACAACTAGGGTATTCTATATCTGATGTTGGACAATTAAAAACTAAGGCACTTCGAGAAAAAATTAGTAGTATAAAAGAAACGATCGATGATTATCTTTCGGTTGATAATATTGAAAAGAATCTGTATGATATAAAACCAGATATTATATTTTGTTGTGCTGATGATTCAACTGGTAATTTAATAAAATTATTAATCTCTAAATTGCCTAAATATAATTATACTCTGTTTTTGACAGGATATTCTCAAGAAGAATTAATTGTATATCATATAACTAAAGAGAATCAACAAGTATTCTTGAGTTATTTTAATGAACAACCTTATCTCTTGAAAACACAGTTTATATCCCATAATACAGGAACGATAGCAAAAGGGCTCATGAGTGCATCTTTAGCCTTTAATACCCTCATTAAAAGTTTTTATCTTAAAGTTGATGACATATTATTTTTTAATTTTAGATTAAACACTATCTATACTCAAAATTTGAGATATTTAAATCTTAATGAATTTGAAAAAAGATATATATTTAGGAATATTGAACAAGAAATATTGAAGATAGAGTATATTTTACAGCATGCAACAGATTTCGATAAAGAAGAAATAATAAAAAGAGTCTTCGAGTTTAATTACTATACATATCTGACTTTCTGTACAGATATTACTAATCAAAATTATAAATATCTCAATAACCATCTAGATCTTCTTTTTAATAGAATTTATGGAGATGCTATTGAAGACCACTTTAGGTCGGAAATTCTGAAACTAGAAACATTAAAAGCTGATTACTATAAGACAAATGGGATTCCAATTGTAAATTACTCTAAGTTTAGACATAATATCCCTATATTCGATGATATTTTATTAGATTATAAAAATTTTATCTTCTCTCCTAAATTCAAAGATGTATATAACAGTCTCTTAGATAAGAGAAAAATATTTATAGAAAATATATCACGGCAATTAAAAACACGATATGGCTTCGACTTTATTGAGTTGATTTCTAAAAATCTTAAAGTTTCTATTAATACTAAGAATCTTGATAAATATGATTTTTTGGAATTTGAATTTTTAGAATCGGAAAAGATAGTAGCTACTGATGCTTTTGAGCTGATTTTAAGAGCTATAGACGATAAAGAATTTTTCAATTTTGTTGAAAATTATCGTAACAATGGATTTATCGATTGTGAAAAAAGAGCAGGCAAAACTCATAAGAATTTTACTCTCTATAACCCATATACAAAGACATCGAAAATAATAATGACATATCAAGAAAATTTTATGGGGGTAATGAGATTATCCCATGAGCTGATGCATGCATATTCTTATGATTTGTTTAAAGAACGATTACATCTAGATGAATTATATAAAATTCCTAAAAGCTTTTGGGAAATTTTTGCAAAATTAGGTGAGTTATTTGTTGCCGATAGTCAGGAAAAATTATCAGTATTTTTTAGAAAATCTTTTTACCAATATGTATTTTGTCAAATTGATTATAATGTTTTGATTTTAAGTAAAAATTCTTCTATAGAGGATATTTTGAAGATTAAGTCAGAGTTTTTTAACTCAATTGGTTTACTTCCAGAATTACTAGAATACACACAGTACAACTTCATTGACTATAGCATGCTGTATTCAAAGCATTTTTATGCCTATGATGCAGTGTTTTCGGATATTATTGCTTTGGGTATTTATAAATATTCTAAAAAACTTAATTATTCATTTGGAGAAATAATTTCTATTATAGCATCTATTTCAACATTCACTATTGACTCAATAAAGGATGAGTTTAATATAGAAATTGAGAGTTTAATAGAATCCTATGTATCTGAAATAAATAATTTTTTAAATAATTATTTTTTGGAGGAAATGAAAGATGAATATTTTAAGGGAAAATAAATCTTTTAGAGCTTTAGCTATATCTGCATTTTTTAATAAATTGGGTTCATCTATGTATAATCTAGTTTTTGTATCTTTTGCTGCTACTATGCCTAATAACAAATTAGCTGTAGGCATTGCTAATATTATTGTCTTAATTCCTGTATTTTTTACATTATTTATAGGAATAAAGGCTGATGAGACAAAATTAAAAAGGAGGTGGTTGATTTTACTGGGATTCGTTCAATCTATTTTGTTCATATTAGTTGGATTATTGACTCAGACTACAACTTGGTTGGCATTTTCTATAATATGTTTAATCAATATAGTCTCAGATATTATTAGTGACTATAGAGGTGGGCTAGAGCTCCCTATTTTTCAACATACAGTTAAACAAGAAAATCTAATAGAAGCGCATTCTGTAAATCAGTTTATCTCATATGTTTGTAATTTTTCTGGTCAAGCCTTAGGCGTATATGTGTTGACAATTTCAAATGATAATTTTGGCCTTGTCGCAGTTTTTAATGCTTTATCGTTCTTTGCATCATCATTTATACTAATTAAATACAAAAAGTTTTTATTGCATGCTAATGTGGAGATATATCAAAAATCATTTGTTTTAAAAATTAAAGAAACTTATTTAGGTTTAAAAGAAGTTTTTCAAAAGTCTGAAAAGACAAATTTCACATTAATGTTACTATCTATTTTACTTATTAATGCTTTAGGTAGTGGTTTTTCAGCTATATATAATATATCTTTTTTAAAAGAGTCTCTTTTTGGATTAACATTTAGTCAGTCAGTGTTTATATTACAGATTATAATGGTATTTTTTAGTATTATAGGAACGATAAGTCCTCATGATTATTTTTCAAAATTACCTCTCATTTCAATAATATTTTTAGATTCAATTATCATTTTTGCTATATCGTTAAATAATAGTTTTAGGGGTCCGCAAGTTTTATCTATGATTGGACTAGCGTTTTTATTTTACTTAAGCGGAAAAATTAATCCCAAAATAAATAGTCTCTTGATGTCTTCGCTTCCTAGCGAGCTTTTAGCAAGAAGTGGTGCATTTTTATCTTTGCTTTTTATGCTGGCTATGCCAATTGGGAATATTATTTTTACTATTTTTAGTTTATTTGCTATTCAATCAGCTTGGCTGTTATACTCAATCTTCGCTTTTATAGTTTTATTATTAACATTTAAATTGACCAATGAGAAAGTATAGGTTTGCTCCTTTTTACTAGATTTAAAACTCAATTGTACAAAATGCCTTGCAAATCCCATCATGCATCGCTATTTCGCTTTATACGACACTAATTTCACTGTCAAAGAGAACTCCAAAGAAGTAAAGTCTTTTTGAGAATTGTATAAAAACACGTTGACTCAAAGTTACTCCTCTTACTTTTGTAAAAATAGGAAAAAAGTGCTACAATAAGATGAATAAATTTAAAGAGGTATTATCATGTCTAAGATTCTAGTATTTGGTCACCAAAATCCAGACTCAGATGCCATCGGGTCATCTGTAGCCTTTGCTTACCTTGCAAAAGAGGCTTATGGATTGGACACAGAAGCAGTAGCACTTGGAACTCCTAATGAAGAAACAGCCTTCGTTTTGAACTATTTTGGTGTAGAAGCACCACGCGTTATCACATCTGCTAGAGCAGAAGGTGCAGAGCAAGTCATCTTGACTGACCACAATGAATTCCAACAATCTGTATCAGATATCGCTGAAGTAGAAGTTTACGGTGTTGTAGACCACCACCGTGTGGCTAATTTTGAAACTGCAAGTCCACTTTACATGCGTTTGGAACCAGTTGGATCAGCTTCATCTATCGTTTACCGCATGTTCAAAGAGCATGGTGTAGCTGTTCCTAAAGAAATCGCAGGTTTGATGCTTTCAGGTTTGATTTCAGATACCCTTCTTTTGAAATCGCCAACAACTCACCCAACAGACAAAGTCATTGCTCCTGAATTGGCTGAATTAGCTGGTGTCAACTTGGAAGAGTACGGTCTTGCTATGCTGAAGGCTGGTACAAACTTGGCTAGTAAATCTGCTGAAGAATTGATTGATATCGATGCTAAGACTTTTGAACTCAACGGAAATAAGGTTCGTGTTGCCCAAGTCAATACAGTTGATATCGCTGAAGTCTTGGAACGCCAAGCAGAAATCGAAGCAGCAATGCAAGCGGCTAATGCAGCAAACGGCTACTCAGATTTTGTCTTGATGATTACAGACATCGTAAACTCAAACTCAGAAATCCTTGCTCTTGGATCAAACATGGACAAGGTCGAAGCAGCTTTCAACTTCAAACTTGAAAACAACCACGCTTTCCTTCCAGGTGCTGTTTCACGTAAGAAACAAGTGGTGCCTCAGTTGACTGAAAGCTTTAATAGCTAATAGTCTGAGTAATAATTGAAATGAGGAAATGTTAGTTTCTATATAGCTAAAGGGGTTTCGGCTCCTTTTTTTCTAGGAGAGAAAGATGTTAGAAAATGGTGATTTGATCTTTGTGAAGGATCTTTCAGATATGGGGCAGGCCATCCAGGCTTCTACTGGGAACTATAGTCATGTAGCCATCTTTTTGGACGGTTTCATCTACCATGCTAGTGGGCAAGCAGGGGTCATTTGTCAAGAACCTGCTGAATTTTTTGAACCGACTCATCTCTACGATCTTTATGTCTATCCAGAGCTGGAAGTTGACTTGGTAAAGGAGAAGGCTTGCCAGCATCTAGGTGCTCCTTATAATAGCTCGTTATATCCAGATGGGTCTGGCTTTTACTGCTCCCAGTATATCGCGGAAATTCTTCCTATTTTTGAGACTATTCCGATGCAATTTGGAGACGGGGAGCAGGAGATTAGTGATTTTTGGAGAGAATACTACAGGAAACTCGAACTTCCTGTGCCTCTCAATCAACCAGGAACCAATCCCAGTCAGTTGGCAGCATCTCCTCTTTTAGAATGTAAAGAAAGGAATCTTCATGATTCAGATTTTTAACCCATCTCGTTTGACTCGACAGCCATTTTTTATAGATTTGGTGGACTATCTGGACCAGCATGACGATGTGATCCTTCGAGAAATCAAGGCTCAGTTTCTAGATGTAGCAGTTGATAAACTCATGGAAGAGTATATAAAGGCAGGTTTGATCTTAAGGGAAAACAAACGCTATTCCCTTAATCTCCCTTTTCTAGAATCGATAGGTAATCTATCCCTTGACCAAGAAATTTTTGTCAGAGAGGATAGTCCAGTTTATCAAGCCTTGTTGGAGAAGAGTTTTGAGACAGAATTGTGCAATCAAACCAATGCAGCTATCTTAGTTGAAAAGTCTGACTTTGCAAGAGAAAAGATGACCTTATCCAACTATTTCTACAAGGTCAAGCACCAATATCCTTTGACAGAAAAACAGCAGGAACTCTATGCCATTTTGGGAGATGTCAATCCTGAGTATGCCCTCAAGTATATGACGACTTTTTTGTTAAAATTCCTCAAAAAAGACCAACTGATACAGAAACGTCGTGATATCTTCGTTGAGAGTCTAGTCGTCTTGGGCTATGTTGTGCAAAACGAAGAAGGGAAGTATGAGTTGGCTGTTGAGTTTGACAAGGAACGATTGACTTTCTATTTACCTTAATTGCTTCATTTTGAGCAGATTGTTTGACTTTACTAAAGAATAAGCATAAACTAAATGTAAGCGATAACGTTTATCGTATTAAAAGCAAAGGAGACAGAGATATGTCACTTGAAAATAAATTGGATCAAGCAACTGGTGCTATCAAAGAAGGATTTGGTAAAGTTACTGGTGATAGCAAGACAGAAGCAGAAGGTACTGTTGAAAAAACAGTTGCCAAAGCAAAAGAAGTTGTTGAAGATGCTAAAGGTGCTGTAGAAGGTGCCGTTGAAGGTCTTAAAAATTCATTTAAGAAAGAAGACTAAAAAAATCAAGGGAATAGTTCCCTTGATTTTTTTATAGATAACGTTCTGCGATGGCCGCATCTCCGGGATAGTCTTCTTTCTTTCCTTGGACGATTTGATAACAATCAGCTCCCTTGCCTGCAATAATCACAGCATCGAGTTCTTGATTTGTGATGGCCATCGCCGCCTTGATGGCTTCTTCACGATCGGCAATCTTTTCAACAGGATGACTGATATAGCTGTTGATTTCTTCAGCAATGGTCATTGGATCTTCATAGTTGGGATCATCAGCAGTGAGAAAGACTTGAATCTCAGGATGTTGATTGAGAAGGAGTCCGAAGTCCTTGCGACGACTTTCACCCTTGTTTCCAGTCGAACCGAGAACCAGAGCAATCTTTCCAGTTTGATGGGTTTCAACCACATTGATGAGTTTCTTTAGACTGTCCCCGTTGTGGGCGTAGTCGATGAAGACCTTGGCTCCATTTTTCTGTGTGAGGACTTCCATACGTCCAGGGACCCGGGTTGCAGCAATTCCTTTTTTGATGTCCTCTAGACTAGCACCTAGACGAAGGCAGGCAAGTCCTGCAGCGACTGCATTTTCTTGATTGAAGTGACCGATGAGTTGGATATCATAATCACCAGCGAGTTTACCTGTAGCTGAAAAGCTAAAGGCTTTGGAATTCTCGATTTGGTTGCTCGACTGACTACCGTAGAAATCATGCTCTTGATGTTCAACTTGTTCTTTCAGTACAGAAAAGTGGTCCATGTCGCTATTAATGACAACTGCTCGGCTATTTTTCATCAAGAGACGTTTGTGGTAGAAGTAGTCTTCAAAGCTAGGATGCTCAATCGGACCGATATGGTCAGGAGTGATGTTAAGAAAGACACCTACATCAAAGGTTAGACCATAGACTCGATGAACAAGATAGGCTTGGCTAGAGACTTCCATTACAAGATGGGTTCGACCATTCTGAACAGCCTGAGCCATCATGTCGAAAAGATCGATATTTTCAGGTGTTGAGAAGGAAGATTTAAAGAAGGTCTCACCATCCAGAGTTGTGTTCATAGTTGACAAGAGAGCTGTTGGGTAGCGTTGAGATAGGATGTGGTATGCAAAGTAAGCAGCTGTCGTCTTTCCTTTTGTCCCTGTGAAAGCGAGAATTTTGAGCTTTTCTTGTGGATTGCCATAAAATTCCATAGCAATTAAACTCATGGCTTTTTTGATATCGTTCACAATGATGACGGGGATACCGACTTCGTAGTCCTTTTCTGCGACATACCAAGCTAATCCTTGCGTTATAGCGGATAGGAGGTATTCTTTTTTAAAGGCGGCGCCTTTGGCAAAAAAAAGAGTGCCTTCTTTTACTTTTCTGCTGTCGTAACTGATACTATCAAAAACAACTTCACTGTAGTTGTAGTGGTAATGACCTTGGTCAATAATCTCACGAAAAAGGCCATCTTTCTTTAAAATATCTAATACGGTTTCAATCTTAATCATACTTTCTATTATAAACTTCAAGCCCGAATTTTACAAGTAACAAGGAAAAGTTTATAATGGAAGATAAGGAACTTTTCCTAGTTATCAAAATTGAATGAGGAAGCTATGTCTAACGAAAACAATCACCAGCAAGCCCAGATGTTGCGAGGGACTGCTTGGCTAACAGCTAGTAACTTTATTAGTCGCCTCCTTGGTGCTATCTACATTATTCCCTGGTATATCTGGATGGGGACCTATGCTGCTAAGGCAAATGGACTCTTTACCATGGGCTACAATATTTACGCCTGGTTCTTGCTGATTTCGACAGCGGGTATCCCAGTTGCAGTCGCAAAACAAGTGGCTAAGTACAATACCATGCGAGAAGAAGAGCATAGCTTTGCCTTGATTCGGAGTTTCCTAAGCTTTATGACGGGCTTGGGATTAGTCTTTGCCTTGGTCTTGTATCTCTTTTCTCCCTGGTTAGCAGATTTGTCAGGTGTGGGGAAAGATTTGATACCTATCATGCAGAGTTTGGCATGGGCGGTCTTGATTTTCCCGTCCATGAGCGTCATCCGGGGCTTCTTCCAAGGGATGAACAATCTGAAACCCTATGCTATGAGTCAAATCGCTGAGCAGGTGATCCGTGTTATCTGGATGTTGATGGCAACCTTCTTCATTATGAAGATGGGTTCTGGTGACTACTTATCAGCCGTTACTCAATCGACCTTTGCGGCCTTTGTGGGGATGGTGGCAAGTTTTGCAGTTTTGATCTACTTCCTTGCCCAAGAAGGTTTGCTCAAAAGAGTATTTGAAACACGAGATAAGATCAATAGTAAGCGACTTTTAGTCGATACTATCAAGGAAGCCATTCCCTTTATCCTAACAGGATCAGCCATTCAGCTCTTCCAAATTTTAGACCAAATGACCTTTATCAATAGTATGAAGTGGTTTACCAACTATAGCAATGAAGACTTGGTTGTCATGTTTTCTTATTTTTCTGCCAATCCGAATAAAATTACCATGATCTTAATCTCTGTAGGGGTTTCCATTGGGAGTGTCGGCTTGCCACTTTTGACGGAAAACTATGTAAAAGGCGACTTGCAGGCGGCGGCTCGCTTAGTCCAAGATAGCCTCACCATGCTCTTCTTATTTCTACTGCCGGCAACGGTTGGAGTGGTCATGGTAGGGGAGCCTCTTTATACAGTCTTTTACGGTAAGCCAGATAGTCTGGCCATGGGCTTATTTGTCTTTGCAGTTTTACAGTCTACTATCCTAGGCTTGTATATGGTCTTGTCTCCTATGCTTCAGGCCATGTTCCGCAACCGCAAGGCAGTTCTTTACTTTATCTATGGTTCCATTGCTAAGATCGTCTTGCAATTGCCAACCATTGCTATTTTCCACAGTTACGGTCCCTTGATTTCAACGACTATCGGGCTGATCATTCCGAATGTCTTGATGTACCGAGACATCTGCCAGGTAACGGGTGCTCGTCGAAAGATAATCTTGAAGCGAACCATTTTGATTACCATCTTGACCCTTGTCATGTTTATCCTAGTTGGCTTCTTGCAGTGGCTACTCGGTTTTGTCTTCCAGCCAAGTGGACGCTTCTGGAGTTTCCTTTATGTAGCTCTCATCGGAGGGCTTGGAGGAGGTCTTTATGGTTTGATGAGCCTACGGACACGACTCTTGGACAAGATTATCGGCAAAGCTCAAGCAGACCGATTACGAACACGATTGAAAATATCGTAAAAACATTTATAAATAAAAGTAATGAATTTAACCTTTCTTTAACAGAAAGGTTTTTTATAGTCCATTTTCTTAAAAAAAGAGAATTTTTTCTAAAATCAAGAGCAAAAAATATGTTTTTTTAGGTTTTCTTTCAGAAATCGCTTGACTAAATAAAACCAAAGCTGTATAATAAGACAAAACTTTAAAACAGGAGGTTCTGGAAATGAAAAAGTCTAAGGCCAAGTATCTGACACTTGCAAGTGTCGTGTTAAGCGCAGGTATCTTACTGAGCGCATGTGGAAACTCAAGTAGCGCTTCTAAAACATATAACTATGTTTATTCGAGCGATCCATCTAGTTTGAACTATCTTGCTGAAAACCGTGCAACAACCAGCGACATCGTGACCAATTTGGTGGATGGGTTGATGGAAAATGATCAATATGGCAACTATGTTCCATCATTGGCAGAGGATTGGACTGTTTCTCAGGACGGTTTGACTTATACTTACAAATTGCGTAAGGATGCAAAATGGTATACTTATGAGGGGGAAGAATATGCCCCTGTAACGGCCCAAGACTTTGTGACAGGTTTGAAATATGCTGCTGATAAAAAATCCGAAGCCTTGTACTTGGTTCAAGACTCTGTAGCAGGTTTGGATGACTATATAAACGGTAAAACAACTGACTTTTCAACTGTCGGTGTTAAGGCGATTGACGACCAAACGGTTCAGTACACTTTGACACGTCCAGAATCTTATTGGAATTCTAAAACAACTTCAACCATTCTCTTCCCTCTCAATGCAGATTTCTTGAAATCAAAAGGGGATGACTTTGGTAAGGTAGACCCTTCTAGCATTTTGTACAATGGACCTTTCTTAATGAAATCGTTTGTTTCAAAATCTGTGATCGAATTCAAGAAAAATCCCAACTACTGGGATGAAAAAAATGTCTTTGTGGATGATGTGAAATTGTCCTATTATGATGGTAGTGACCAAGATGCACTAGCACGTAACTTTGTAGAAGGGGTCTACAGCTACGCGCGTCTCTACCCAAATAGCTCAAGCTTTGAAGGAATTAAAGAGAAGAACAAGGATAACATCATCTATAGTATGCAAAATGCAACTTCTTATTACTTGAACTTCAACTTGGACAGAAAATCTTATAACTTCACTTCTAAATCCTCAGATATCGAAAAGAAATCTACCCAAGAAGCAGTTCTGAATAAAAACTTCCGTCAAGCCTTCAACTATGCTTATAACCGTACAGCCTATGGAGCACAATCTCAAGGGGAGGACGGAGCAACAAAGATTATTCGTAACTTGGTTGTACCTCCAACATTTGTAAGTATCAACGGAAAAGACTTTGGCGATGTTGTTTCAGAAAAGATGGTCAACTATGGCCAAGAATGGCAAGGAATCAATTTTGCAGATGCACAAGACCCATACTACAATCCTGATAAAGCTAAAGCTAAATTTGCAGAAGCTAAGAAAGAATTGGAAGCTAAGGGTGTGCAATTCCCAATCCACTTGGATGTATCTGTAGACCAATCAGCTAAAAAAGGTGTACTTGAAGCAAGCTCTTTGAAACAATCCATCGAATCTGTTCTAGGAGCTGAGAATGTGGTGATCGATATCCAACAGCTATCAACAGATGACTTTGACAACTCTACTTACCTAGCTCAAACTGCAGCTCAAAAAGACTTTGATATCTATAATGGCGGTTGGAGTGCGGACTACTTGGATCCATCAAGCTATCTTGATATCTTAAATGTCAATAACGGCGGTATGTTGCAAAACATTGGTCTAGAACCAGGTGAGGTCAATGACAAGGCTAAGGCAGTTGGTCTGGATACTTACACTCAAATGTTGGAAGAAGCGAACAAGGAGCAAGAGCCAGCAAAACGTTATGAAAAATATGCTGAAATTCAAGCTTGGCTCGTTGATAGCGCCCTTGCAATTCCAAACGTTTCTCAGGGTGGAACACCGACCTTGAGAAAGACAGTTCCATTCTCATCGCCATTCTCACAAGCTGGAAATAAGGGTGTCGAATCATACAAGTACCTCAAGTTGCAAGATAAGACTGTAACGGCTGATGAGTATGAAAAAGCTAAAGAAAAATGGCTGAAAGAAAAAGAAGAATCAAATAAAAAAGCCCAAGAAGAACTGGCAAAACACGTTAAATAACCAGTCTATTCAACAGGAAAAACGATAGTTTCTCAAGGAACTATCGTTTTTATATAGTTTGAAACTATAACTAGCTCTTGAAAACAAGAAAATGAGTTAATGAAAATAAGTGGTACAATAGTTACTATAGATTTGGAGGTATTGTATGAGCAAAGAACTACACATCAACACAATTTTGGCCCAGGCTGGGATCAAGTCAGATGAGGCTACAGGTGCCTTGGTAACACCGCTTCATTTTTCAACAACTTATCAGCATCCGGAGTTCGGTCAGTCTACGGGATTTGACTATACCCGTACTAAAAACCCAACTCGCAGTAAGGCGGAGGAGGTCTTGGCGGCTATTGAATCAGCGGACTATGCCCTAGCAACGAGCTCAGGTATGGCAGCGATTGTACTGGCATTTAGTGTCTTTCCAGTAGGAAGTAAAGTCTTGGCTGTTCGTGATCTGTATGGGGGTTCTTTCCGTTGGTTTAACCAAGTGGAGCAGGAAGGCCGTTTCCATTTTACCTATGCCAATACGGAAGCAGAGTTGATTACTGAGCTGGAAAATGATGTGGATGTTCTCTATATCGAAACGCCAACCAATCCCTTGATGTTGGAATTTGATATTGCCAAACTAGCCAAACTAGCTCATGCCAAGGGTGCCAAGGTAGTGGTGGACAATACCTTCTACAGTCCGATTTACCAACGTCCGATTGAAGATGGTGCGGATATCGTTCTTCATTCAGCCACCAAGTATTTAGCAGGGCACAATGATGTCTTAGCTGGGGTGGTTGTGACTAATAGTTTAGAACTATATGAACAACTTTTCTATAATCTCAATACGACGGGTGCGGTCTTGTCACCATTTGATAGTTATCAGTTGATTCGTGGTCTTAAAACTCTACCTCTTCGTATGGAACGTTCTACAGCCAATGCCCAAGAAGTGGTTGCTTTTTTGAAGGATTCACCTGCTGTCAAGGAAGTGCTCTATACAGGACGTGGAGGCATGATTTCCTTTAAAGTAGTGGATGAAAAACGTATTCCTCATATTTTAAATAGCTTGAAAGTATTCTCTTTTGCGGAAAGTTTGGGTGGGGTGGAGAGTCTGATCACCTATCCGACGACTCAAACCCATGCGGATATTCCAGCAGAAGTGCGTCATTCCTATGGATTAACAGATGACCTCTTGCGCTTGTCAATTGGGATTGAAGATGCTAGAGATTTGATTGCGGACTTGCGCCAAGCTTTGGAAGGATAAGATAGATATGGGAAAATATGATTTTACAAGCCTGCCCAATCGTTTTGGGCACCATACCTATAAATGGAAAGAAGCGGAAGCTGATCGCGAAGTTCTACCAGCCTGGATAGCAGATATGGACTTTGTGGTTTTGCCTGAGGTTCGACAAGCTGTACAAGCCTACGCAGATCAGTTGGTCTATGGCTATACTTATGCTAGCGATGCTTTGATTGAGTCGGTTCAGGACTGGGAAGCTACACAACACGGCTATCGCTTTGACAAGGATGCCCTCGTCTTTATCGAGGGAGTGGTGCCAGCTATTTCAACGGCTATTCAAGCCTTTACAAAAGAGGGAGAGGCTGTTCTGATTAACACACCTGTCTATCCACCGTTTGCTCGCAGTGTCAAACTCAACAATCGCCGATTGATTACCAATCCTTTGGTGGAAAAGGATGGGCTGTTTGAGATTGACTTTGACCAGTTGGAGAAGGAATTGGTAGAAGAGGATGTGAAGCTTTATATCCTCTGCAATCCTCATAATCCTGGGGGCCGTGTTTGGGAAAAGGAAGTGTTAGAAAAGATTGGAACTCTCTGCCAAAAACATGGTGTATTACTGGTTTCGGATGAGATTCACCAAGATTTGGCCCTCTTTGGTCACAAACACCAGTCTTTTAACACCATTAATCCAGCTTTTAAAGACTTTGCCCTTATCTTGAGCAGTGCCACTAAGACATTCAACATTGCTGGAACGAAAAATTCCTATGCTGTCATTGAAAATCCAAAGCTTCGAGTTGCTTTCCAAAAACGCCAGTTGGCCAATAACCAACATGAAATCTCAGGCTTGGGGTATTTGGCAACAGAAGCTGCCTACCGTTATGGCAA
The DNA here is from genome assembly GCF_000257455.1 of Streptococcus oralis SK610. Taxonomy (GTDB): domain Bacteria; phylum Bacillota; class Bacilli; order Lactobacillales; family Streptococcaceae; genus Streptococcus; species Streptococcus oralis_CB. Next base: position 43,035 of record NZ_AJKQ01000031.1, on the reverse strand, counting down.
GGACTGGTTAGGAGAGCTAAAAGAAGTTATCGAGGACCACATTAACTATGTAGTGGATGTTTTGGGCAACGAAACCAAGATTAAGGTCATGAAACCACAAGGTACCTACTTGATCTGGCTTGATTTTTCAGCCTATGACCTAACGGATGACCGCTTGCAAGAGCTTTTGAAGAATGAAGCCAAGGTTATCTTGAACCGAGGTTTGGACTTTGGGGAGGAGGGAGCTCTTCATGCCCGCCTCAATGTAGCCATGCCAAAGTCAGTACTGGAAGAGGTTTGCCAACGTATCGTGACCACTTTTGCTACACTTTAAAAATCCAGCCTTCTAGGAGAAAAGTCTTCCTAGAAGGCTATTTTCATAGGGGAAAATGTGGTATAATGAAAAGATAAGATAAAGGGGTAACTATGGCTAAATTGATTCCAGGAAAGTTGCGCATGGAGGGGGTTGCTCTCTATGAGACAGGCAAGATTGAGATTATCAAGGAAAAAGGGAATCGCCTCTATACTCGCGTGGCGGGAGAAGACTTGCGCTACAGTTTAGAGGATGATCTGGTTTTTTGTGCTTGTGATTTTTTCCAAAAAAGAGGTTACTGTGTTCACCTCGCAGCGCTCGAGCATTATCTGAAGAACGACGAAGAAGGCCAGGTGATTTTACAAGCCTTAGAAAAAGGACATGAAGAGCAAGAAGAGGTCGAAACCAAGGTTAGTTTTGGTGGTAGTTTTTTGGAGCGTATCCAACCTCAGAAGCGAGAGAAAATCTACACTTTGTCGGCACAAGGCCAGGTAGAAGCTGGAACCAATCGCCTCCTTTGGACTCTCCGAATCGGTTTAGTTGATAGTCAAAAATATTATGTCATTCGTGATATCCCTCTCTTTTTGAAGGTCTTAGTCCATCAAAAACCATATATGATTGGGAAATACTATGAAAATGACTTGTCTTGGGATGCTTTTGATACAGCTAGTCAAGATGTTCTTACTTTTTTATGTGGCTTGATTGAGGAGGGACTGAGTCAAGACCTCTTTTTCCCCAATCAAGGTCGTCACCTCTTTTTCCCTCTGACCTTTTTTGAGCAGGGAATGGGGTTATTGATGAACTTGGAAGATTTTCATTTCGAACACCAGATTACTAGTTATGAAAATCTTCTCTTTCATGATTTAGATCCAGAAGCAAACCTTTTCTCTTTTTCCGTGCAGGAGTATCCCGATTATTTTGAGATGGAGATTTCTGAAAGTGAGCGAGTCAACGTATTCTATGGGGGAGCGGTTCTCTTTCGTAAGGGTAATCTTTATCTCTTAAATCCTAAACAAATCAGCCTCCTAAAGGAAATCAAGGAGCTTCCTCAGGAGGAAAGAGGGAGAAAATGCCTCCAGTTTGACAACAGTGATCGTGACCGCCTAGCCGCCTGTCTGCCTTTGTTTGGACAGCTGGGCACAGTTTCTGCTCCTGAACGCTTGCAAATCAGACCCTTTTCACCAATCTTTTACTTTGATAGGGAGGATGACGGCCGCATCCGCTTGAATATTCAGTTTGACTATGGAGATGTTAAGGTAACTAGTCGTCAACAGCTGGAACAATTACCATTTTCAAGCGATGCTGTCTTGGAAAACCAACTATTTCAAGTCTGTTTAGGGGCTGGTTTTGAGGCTGATTTTCAGTCTTGGAGACAGGCTTTGAAGCCAGAGGCAGTTTATTCTTTCTTTCACCATACGATTCCAGCTTTTGAGAAGTTGGGTCAGGTTTTCTTGTCTGATGAGATGAATCAGCTCTACAGCATCCAAGCTCCTCAGGTTCAGATTGAGTCCAAGGGAGGACTGTTGGAAATCCAATTTGATTTCCAAGGGATTGCCCAAGAAGAGATTGATCAAGCTCTTAAAGCCCTGACCAGCAATCAGGATTTCTATATCAGTTCTTCTGACCAAGTGTACTTTTTTGATGAGGAAACCAAGCAGATTCGTCAAAATTTGCAGGAACTGGGGGTTGAGCTAAAAGATGGTTCTTTTCAGGCTCGGAAATCCCTAGCTTATAGTTTGTCTCAGTTGTTTGAAGGTCAAGACAGGATCTCCTTCTCGGAAGAATTTCAGCATTTAGCTCATGATTTGACTCATCCAGAGGATTTTCCTTTGGGAGATATACGGGTGCAGGCGAGTTTGAGAGACTATCAGGAAAAGGGTGTCCGTTGGCTCCAGATGCTTCATCACTATGGCTTTGGTGGCATTCTGGCAGATGATATGGGACTGGGAAAAACATTGCAAACCATCGCTTTTTCGACCAGTCAGGTGACAGAAGACAGTCGGGTTTTGATTTTGGCTCCGTCAGGTTTAATCTACAATTGGGCAGATGAATTCAGGAAATTTGCACCACAGTTGGATTTGGCTGTCGTTCATGGTTTGAAAGCGAATCGAGAAGCAATTCTTTCTGAAAATCACCAAATCTATGTGACTAGCTATGCCACCTTTCGTCAAGACAGCGAGCTTTATCAAGAAATGGCTTTTGATTTTCTCTTCTTAGATGAAGCTCAGGTCATGAAAAATGCCCAAACAAAGATTGCTCAGAGTTTGCGCCAGTTTGTGGTGCCAGCAGTTTTTGCTTTGTCAGGTACCCCCATCGAAAATCATTTAGGAGAGTTGTGGTCTATCTTTCAAATTGTGCTACCGGGGCTCTTACCAAGTAAAAAGGAGTTTATGAAATTACCGGCTGAGCGAGTCGCGCAGTTTATCAAGCCTTTCGTTATGAGGCGTAAGAAAGAAGAAGTCCTTACAGAACTGCCTGATCTGATCGAAGTCGTCTATAAAAATGAACTGGAAGATCAGCAGAAGGCCATCTATCTCGCCCAGTTGCAACAAATGCGAGACCGACTAGCCCAAGTGACAGATCAAGAATTCCAAAGAAGTCGGGTAGAAATCTTATCTGGACTCATGCGTTTGCGTCAAATCTGCGATACGCCAGCTCTCTTCATGGACGATTACCAAGGAGCTAGTGGTAAATTGGATAGTCTCCGAGATTTATTGCTACAAGTGGCAGATGGTGGCCATCGGGTCTTGATTTTCTCCCAATTCAAAGGAATGTTGGAAAAAATCGAGCAAGAACTTCCAGACTTGGGCTTGACTTCATTCAAAATCACAGGCTCAACTCCTGCTCAAGACAGACAGGAGATGACTAAGGCCTTTAACCAAGGGGAAAGAGATGCCTTTCTCATCTCTCTGAAGGCGGGTGGTGTTGGTCTCAATCTAACGGGAGCTGATACAGTTATTTTGGTTGACCTTTGGTGGAATCCCGCTGTCGAAGCACAGGCCATCGGAAGAGCCCACCGCATGGGGCAGGAGCAGATGGTCGAGGTCTATCGTTTGATTACCAAGGGGACCATTGAAGAAAAAATCCAAGAACTTCAAGAACAAAAGAAACATTTGGTTTCCCAAGTTTTAGATGGTACGGAGTCGCGTGCGAGTCTCAGTCTGGCAGAAATTCGTGAAATTTTGGGAATTTCTGAAGCCAGCACTTGAAAAATCAAGACAATACGCTATAATGAAGTGTTGAAAGGAAATACAAAATGAAACAAGATCGATTTCCATTGGTGTCAGATGATGAGATCATGCTGACCAAAATGCCAGTCATGGACTTGTACGATGAGTCAGACTTTATTAGCAATATCAAAGGTGATTACCGCGATAAGAACTATTTGGAATGGTCTCCTATCAATGAGGAAGGAACCGTAGTTTCTCCAGTGGTTAATAAGGAGTCAAAGCCGAGCCCAGAATCTAAAAAGGTTGAAAAAACGTATGCTGAATTGGCTCGAGAAGAGGCGCGTGCGGATTTGAAGAAGAAACGTTCAGCCAAGTATTTGACTCAGGATGTTAGTCATACCAGACGACACAATGGTTCAACACTTGTTCGTCAAGGAAACCAACCAACAGCACCATTTCAAAAGGAAAATCCTGGTGAGTTTGCCAAATTTAGTAAAAACTTGAGCCAGTCTCACTATATCTTAGCTGAGGAGGTTGGCCAAGTGGTGAATCCAACTCCAAAAACCCAAACGGAAAAAGCTAAAAAGAACAACTATGATTTTCTAAAGAAGAGTCAAATATATAATAAAAAGAATAAGCAAACGGAACAGGAACGTCAGGTTGCCCAAGAGTTGAATCTGACAAGAATTACTGAGTAGGGGAGAGAAGCATGTCAAAAACATATCATTTTATTGGAATCAAGGGATCAGGGATGAGTGCCCTAGCCTTGATGTTGCACCAAATGGGACACAAGGTTCAAGGTTCAGACGTTGAAAAATACTACTTTACTCAACGTGGACTAGAGCAGGCAGGGATTGCGATTCTTCCTTTTGATGAAAAGAACCTACAAGGTGATGTGGAGATTATCGCGGGGAATGCCTTCCGTCCAGATAACAACGTTGAAATCGCCTATGCAGATCAAAATGGTATCAGCTACAAACGTTACCATGAATTCCTAGGTAGCTTTATGCGCGACTTTGTCAGCATGGGAGTGGCAGGAGCACATGGAAAAACTTCAACAACAGGTATGTTGTCACACGTCTTGTCTCACATCACAGATACCAGCTTCTTGATTGGTGACGGGACAGGTCGTGGTTCAGCCAATGCCAAATATTTTGTCTTTGAATCAGACGAATATGAGCGTCACTTCATGCCTTACCACCCAGAATACTCTATCATCACCAACATTGACTTTGACCATCCAGACTACTTTACAAGTCTAGAGGATGTTTTCAATGCCTTTAACGACTATGCCAAACAAATTACCAAAGGTTTGTTTGTATACGGTGAGGATCCTGAGTTGCGTAAGATCACAGCCAATGCGCCAATCTATTACTATGGGTTTGAAGCTGAGGGCAATGACTTTGTAGCTAGTGATCTCCTTCGTTCTACGACTGGTTCGACCTTCACCGTTCACTTCCGTGGTCAAGAATTGGGTCAATTCCACATTCCAACCTTTGGTCGTCACAATATCATGAATGCGACAGCTGTTATTGGTCTTCTTTACACAGCTGGATTTGATTTGAACTTGGTCCGTGAACACTTGAAAACTTTTGCAGGTGTTAAGCGTCGTTTCACTGAGAAAATTGTCAATGATACAGTGATCATTGATGACTTTGCCCACCATCCAACAGAAATCATTGCAACCTTGGATGCAGCTCGTCAAAAATACCCAAGCAAGGAAATCGTGGCAATCTTCCAACCGCATACCTTTACAAGAACCATTGCCTTGTTGGACGAATTTGCCCATGCATTGAATCAAGCAGACGCCGTCTACCTAGCGCAAATCTATGGATCAGCTCGTGAGGTGGACCATGGTGATGTCAAAGTAGAAGACTTAGCTAATAAAATCAACAAGAAACACCAGGTTATTACTGTTGAAAATGTTTCTCCACTCCTAGACCATGACAATGCTGTTTACGTCTTTATGGGTGCAGGAGACATCCAAACCTATGAATATTCATTTGAACGTCTTTTGTCTAACTTGACAAGCAACGTCCAATAAGGAAAACAGATGGAAATTCCAATCACAATAAGGCAAGCTACCCTATCAGATTTAGAAGAAATGTTGGCGATTGAAGAAGCCAATCCGTCATCAGAAGAGACACTTAGCCGCCAATCCTTAGAAGAGAGTATCCGCAAGTCTGCGGGTACCTTTCTTGTAGCTGGGGATGAAAATCAGCTCCTAGGCTATGTTTTGGGAGATGCTCAGTCTCTTCATCCCAAATGGATAGAAATAAAATCCTTGACCATTCATCCTGACCATCGGGGACAGGGGCTGGGAACTCTTCTTCTTGCGGCCTTGAAACAGGTGACAGTCGAACTAAATCACCAAGGTATTCTTTTGCAAAGTCCTGATGAGTTGCTATCATATTTTGAAATGAATGGCTTTGTTGAAGAAGAAGTGACAGAGAGTCATTTTGACAGTGGTTCTGAATGGTATCTGATTTGGGCCAATCCTTTTTATCAGGAGGAAATATGAAAATCAGACAAGCAAGATTTTCGGATTTAGATCGAATTATAGAGATAGAGCTAGAGAATTTTTCCCTTGAAGAAGCTATTCCTCGTTCCGTCTTTGAGGCCCATTTGCGGGAAATTCAGACCAGTTTTCTGGTAGCTGAAAAAGAGGGGCGTATTCTTGGTTATATCGAAGGTCCAGTCGTTCCGCACCGCCATCTACATGATCAGTCCTTTACAGAAAAAATTAAAGACTATAGCTATCAACCTGGAGGTTATATTTCTGTGACCTGCCTATCTATTGCCAAGGAAGCACAAGCTTTGGGGGTAGGGAAAAGATTATTAAAGGCTCTGAAAGAAGTCGCTTTAGAACATGAGCGAGAGGGTATTAATCTGACGTGTCATGATTACCTTATCGCCTATTACGAAAAGCACGGCTTTGTTAATGAAGGAATATCCCAGTCAAGCTTTGCTGGGGAAACATGGTATGATATGGTCTGGCAGCCTGAAAATAAAGAAAACTAGCTAGGGAATGCCCTAGTTGGTTGCTTTTCTGCGACTTTTAAGATATAATATTAGGGATTGTCAACAAGGAGGTAATGCTTTTGACTGAAAAATCAAGAGAAGAAGAAAAATTAAGCTTTAAAGAGCAGATTCTACGTGATTTAGAAAGAGTAAAAGAACAAGATAGAAGAGAGAAAGAAGTAGAGATTCCCAATCTGACGGCTTCATCATCTCAAGCTAGTTCAGCAACTCCTTCAGATCTTGAACCAGAAACATCAACAGAAGAGTTGATGGCTGATTCCCTATCTGTTGTCGATAAAATCCTAAAAAATGCACCAAGTGTTCCTCCACTTTCAAGTGCTAGAACTGATGAAACGGATGACCAAGAAGAGAAAGAGATTAGACAGCCAATCATTGATAAGATTGAAGTTGTAGAATCTGAAGAACCTCTAGTAGAGCCGATTCATCTGGCTGAAGAACCTGTAGTGGAACCCGTTCAACCTAAGGTAGAACCAGTTGAGCTTAAACCCGAAGAAAAAGAATTTAACGACACTCCGACTAAGGTTGCCGTAACCTATAAAACAGAAGACAAGAAAGAGGAAATTACCCCAGGAATGCCTGAAAGAGTTGAGCCTGTTTCTACAGAATCTAGCAGTGGATTAGCTGATGCTCCACGTCGTAGTCGTCGTCAAGGTGCAACATCAACTAAGAAAAAGAAAAAATCAAAAGCTAAAGGTTTCCTAGTAACAGTTCTAGTTCTCCTAGTACTCGTTGCAGTTGGTGGTTATTTTGGTTATGGTTATGTGCAAGATTCCTTGAAACCTGTGGATGCGAGCTCTAAGGACTACGTAACGGTTCAAATCCCAGACGGTGCAAATGTTCAAGAAATTGGAAGCACCTTGGAAAAATCTGGTTTGGTTAAACATGGACTTATCTTTAGCCTTTATGCTAAATACTATAGTCATGCCAACTTGAAGTCAGGTTATTACAACTTGAAGAAGAGTATGAGTACGGATGAGTTGATTCAAGAATTGCAAAAAGGTGGGACTCCTGAAGCTCAGGCACCTGTTCTTGCAAACTTGACAATTCCAGAAGGCTATACATTAGAGCAAATCGCTCAAACAGTAGGACAACTTCAAGGTGAATTTAAAGAACCTCTTACTGCGGATGCTTTCTTGGCAAAAGCTCAAGATGAGACCTTTATCTCAGAATTAGTAGCCAAGTATCCAAACCTACTTGGAAGTCTTCCAACAAAAGACAGTGGCGTTCGTTATCGTCTTGAAGGCTACCTTTTCCCAGCGACCTATACAATCAAAGACAGTACAACTGTTGAAAGTTTGATTGATGAGATGGTAGCTGCTATGGATAAGGCTATGTCACCATATTACGCTACGATCAAAGAAAAGAATCTGACGGTCAATGAATTGCTCAGCATTGCTTCTCTTGTCGAAAAAGAAGGTGCTAAAACCGAAGACCGCAAGATGATCGCAGGTGTCTTCTATAACCGCTTGAATGCTGGTATGCCTCTTCAAAGCAATATCGCTATCCTATATGCTCAAGGAAAACTTGGTCAAAAGATTAGTTTAGCAGATGACGCTGGAATTGATACAACGATTGATTCACCATACAATGTTTACACACACCTTGGCCTCATGCCTGGACCGGTTGATAGCCCAAGTTCGGATGCGATTGAAGCAAGTGTAAATCAGACAAAGAGTGAGTACTTGTACTTTGTAGCAAATGTTGAAGACGGTAAAGTATACTTTGCGACAACAAAAGAAGAACATGATCAAAACGTTGCAGAGCATATCAATAGCAAGTTACCTCAAGCAAGTAGTTCAAACTAAAATTATGTGGTTTTCCACATAATTTTGTTTTAAAAAAGTAAATAGAAAAGAAAGTTAAAAAATGGCAGAAAAAACTTACCCAATGACCCTTGAAGAAAAGGAAAAACTAGAAAAAGAATTAGAGGAGTTGAAACTCGTTCGACGCCCTGAAGTCGTAGAGCGTATCAAGATTGCTCGTTCCTATGGAGACCTTTCAGAAAATAGTGAGTATGAAGCAGCGAAAGATGAACAAGCTTTTGTTGAAGGTCAAATTTCAAGTCTAGAAACAAAGATTCGCTATGCTGAAATTGTTAATAGCGATGCAGTTGCCCAAGATGAGGTAGCAATCGGTAAAACAGTAACAATCCAAGAAGTCGGTGAAGACGAAGAAGAGGTCTACATCATCGTCGGTTCTGCAGGTGCAGATGCTTTTGCTGGTAAAGTCTCAAATGAAAGTCCGATTGGTCGTGCTTTGATTGGCAAGAAGACTGGCGATACTGCAACGATTGAAACACCAGTTGGTAGCTATGATGTCAAAATCTTAAAGGTTGAGAAAACAGCCTAAATAGGATGAAAAAGGAGTAGTGAAGGTTTTGCCTTGCTCAACTCCTTTTTGGTTTTTTGGATAAAAAGGAGACTATATGAGTGAAAATAAGAAGAAAAACAAAATGGAGCGTGGTTTAACCAATCGCCATGTGCAGGTGATGGCTATTGCGGGAACAATCGGAACAGGACTTTTCCTAGGTGCTGGTCGCTCTATCAGCCTTACTGGACCTTCTATCATTCTGATTTATATGATCACAGGAGCCTTTATGTTTTTGATGATGAGGGCTGTTGGGGAGATGCTGTATCAGGATCCAGAACAGCATACCTTTATCAACTTTATCACCCGTCATTTGGGGAAAGGCTGGGGATATTTCTCAGTTTGGTCTTATTGGCTGTCAGTTGTCTTTATCGGTATGGCAGAAATCACTGCCATCTCAGACTATGTCCGCTTCTGGTTCCCTACCTGGCCTAGCTGGCTGATTCAGCTTGTCTTTTTAACGATTTTGGCTTTGGTCAACCTGATTGCAGTTAAGCTTTTTGGAGAAGTCGAGTTTTGGTTTGCTATGGTCAAGATTGTGGCGATTTTAGCCATGATTGCCACTGGGATTTTTATGGTTTTGACAGGCTTTAAGACACCGCATGGTGTTGCAAGTTTGGCAAATATCAGCGACCAGTTCTCTCTTTTTCCAAACGGAGTTATGAACTTTGTCATGGCCTTTCAAATGGTATTTTTTGCCTATCTGATGATTGAGTTTATCGGGGTGACAACTTCTGAAACAAAGAACCCTCGTCAGGTCTTACCTAAAGCTGTTAAGGAAATTCCTCTCAGAATTATCTTCTTCTATGGGGGAGCTCTCATTGCGATTATGGCCATTATTCCTTGGTCTTATCTTAATTCTTCAGATTCTCCTTTTGTAACGGTTTTTGAACTGGCAGGGATCAAGTGGGCAGCGGCTCTAATCAACTTTGTTGTCTTGACCTCAGCAGCGTCTGCGCTTAACTCGACTCTCTACTCAACAGGGAGACACTTATATCAGATTGCCCATGATTCGCCCAATCGTTTCTTAAAGGCTATCAAGGTCGATACCCTTTCTCGCCACAATGTTCCACAAAATGCCATCATCGCCTCAGCGATCTTGATTGCTCTCGCGGCCTTTATCAATGTGCTACCAGGTGTTTCAGATGCCTTTGCTTTGATCACCGCATCCTCATCAGGTGTTTACATCGCGATTTATATCTTGATAATGGTGGCCCATCTCAAATACCGCAAGTCACAAGACTTCATGTCTGATGGCTACCTTATGCCTCAGTATCGCTTGCTTAATCCCCTAACCATTCTATTTTTTGTCTTTGTTTTTGTGACTCTCTTTTTGCAAGAGTCCACTTTCATGGGGGCAGTTGGTTCTGCGATCTGGATCCTTGTTTTTGGGATTTATAGTCAGTGGAAATTTAGAAAATAACTCATGAACTCATCAACTCAGCTTGGTGAGTTTTTGCTAGTTTGACAGTCTATTGAAATAGGATTATAATCAAGCTGTAGTAGTTTATTAGGAGGTTTGGATGGAAAATAAGGAATCGCATAAAGCGCAAGAAATAGGGGATTTGATTCGTACTTATAATCGCTCTAAAAGAGAAGAGGCTGAAAGTGAGTCGCTGAACCTTTATGTCGAAGACGAAAAGGGCAATCTCATGGCAGGCTTAGTAGCTGAGACTTTTGGAAATTGGTTGGAAATCGAATATTTGTTTGTGAAAGAGGAATTACGGGGACAAGGAATTGGTTCGAAACTATTGCAACAAGCTGAAAATGAAGCCAAGAATCGAAACTGTCGTTTTTCTTTCGTGAATACTTATCAGTTTCAAGCGCCAGATTTTTATCTAAGTCATGGCTACAAGGAAGTTTTTGCCTTGCAAGACTATCCCTACACAGGACAAAGATACTATTACCAAAAGGATTTGTGATCTAGACTTCTTTCTTTTGGAGAGGAGCTTAGCTAAGTAGCAAAAAATAACGAATACTCTTTATCATGTAAGATGATAGAGAGTTTTTTGTTAATAAAATCTTACAAAATGACATTTATATATTGCATTAAGTCAGATATATGGTATAATGTATTTGAGAAAAGAAGCGCAACTTTTTAAAAAATGTGAAGGAGGACGCTAGTGGCTAAAAATTTAAAATTAAAATTAGCTCGGGTAGAGCGTGATTTAACACAAGGGGATTTGGCAGAGGCTGTTGGTGTTACTAGGCAGACTATAGGCTTGATAGAAGCTGGGAAATACAATCCTAGTCTCTCCCTCTGCCAGTCTATTTGCAGATGCTTAGGCAAAACTTTAGATCAATTATTTTGGGAGGAAGAAGATGAAAAATAGATTTTTTTATTATCAATTATTAGACGAAAGAGAAGAACAACTGATGAATAAAGCGGGGGCTGAAAGTTTCTATATCTCTATAGCTTTCTTGCTTTTATCTTATATGATTGCAGTATTAGCACCAAGTCTTTTTAATCCGAGAATGATTCTCATCATTATCATTATTGGAACTTCTTACTTTTTCGGCCGTGCTCGAGATTTGGGTGTGAACTACTATAGTCGTTTTCATTTTACAATTTTAGGATGCCTGTTATTAACTCTAGTGATTACAGCTACCTTGATGCTACAAAACTACCAGTTCAATATCGAAATTTATCAGCACAATCCTCTGAACGTTAAATATTTGTCTGCTTGGGTTATTACTTATCTGATTTACCTTCCTTGGGTTTTTATCGGCAATCTCGGCCTTAAAAGTTATGGCGAATGGGCTCAGAAAAAGTTTGAGCAAGATATGGATGAGCTGGAGAGTGGAGAATAGCTTGTTAGCTTTTTATCAATCTCGGTAAAATGTGTTATAATAGTACTAATTTATCGGATGGTGTGAAAGTGGTAGAATACGTTCATACCCTTGTAAAGAAGGAAGAAGGAAAACAGATGTATCCAGATGATAGTTTGACATTGCACACGGACTTGTACCAGATCAACATGATGCAAGTTTACTTTGACCAAGGAATTCACAATAAAAAGGCGGTCTTTGAAGTTTATTTCCGTCAGCAACCTTTTCAGAACGGCTATGCGGTTTTTGCTGGTTTGGAAAGAATTGTACATTATCTTGAAGACTTACGCTTTTCAGATAGCGATATTGACTACTTGGAGTCGCTTGGCTATCATGGAGCGTTCTTAGATTACCTCCGCAATTTCAAGTTGGAGTTGACGGTTCGTTCTGCTCAGGAAGGGGACTTGGTCTTTGCGAATGAGCCGATTGTGCAGGTGGAAGGACCTCTAGCCCAATGTCAATTGGTCGAAACGGCTCTCTTAAACATCGTTAACTTTCAAACCTTGATAGCGACCAAGGCGGCTCGTATTCGTTCGGTCATTGAAGATGAGCCTTTGATGGAATTCGGGACACGTCGTGCGCAAGAAATGGATGCGGCTATCTGGGGAACACGCGCAGCCGTGATTGGTGGAGCCAACGGGACTAGCAATGTGCGAGCAGGGAAGCTCTTTGGTATTCCAGTATTGGGGACTCATGCTCATGCCTTGGTACAGGTTTATGGAAACGACTATGAAGCCTTCAAGGCTTATGCGTCAACCCATCGTGATTGTGTCTTTCTAGTAGATACATATGATACGCTTCGCATCGGTGTGCCAGCTGCCATTCAGGTTGCTCGTGAACTGGGAGACAAGATTAATTTTAAAGGCGTTCGTATCGACTCTGGGGATATTGCCTACATTTCCAAGAAAGTCCGTCAGCAACTGGATGAGGCTGGATACCCAGATGCCAAAATTTACGCTTCCAATGACCTCGATGAAAATACCATCCTTAACCTCAAAATGCAACACGCTAAGATTGACGTTTGGGGGGTGGGTACCAAGCTGATTACGGCCTATGATCAGCCTGCTCTTGGCGCAGTTTATAAGATTGTAGCTATCGAAGATGAAACTGGTAAGATGCGCAATACCATCAAGCTTTCAAGCAATGCTGAAAAAGTATCGACACCAGGTAAGAAGCAAGTATGGCGCATTACCAGTCGTGAAAAAGGCAAGTCAGAAGGTGACTACATCACCTATGATGGTGTGGATGTGAGCGGCATGACAGAAATCAAGATGTTCCATCCAACTTATACCTACATCAAAAAGACCGTTCGAAATTTTGATGCTGTTCCTCTCTTGGTGGATATTTTCAAAGCAGGAACATTAGTTTACAACTTGCCTAGTTTGACAGAAATTCAGGCCTATGCTCGCAAAGAATTTGACAAGCTTTGGGATGAGTATAAACGGGTTCTCAATCCACAACATTACCCAGTAGACTTGGCGCGTGATATTTGGCAAGATAAGATGGATTTGATTGACAAGATGCGCAAGGAAGCCCTTGGCGAAGGAGAAGAAGAATGAGTTTGCAAGAGACCATTATCCAGCAACTAGGGGTTAAACCAGTGATTGACGCCCAGGAGGAAATTCGTCGTTCCATTGACTTCTTAAAGAGATACTTGAAAAAACACCCCTTTCTTAAAAGTTTTGTACTGGGGATTTCTGGAGGACAGGACTCGACTTTAGCGGGGCGCTTGGCGCAATTAGCTATGGAAGAAATGCGAGCTGAGACAGGAGATGACAGCTACCAATTTATCGCTGTCCGCCTGCCCTATGGAGTGCAAGCTGATGAAGCGGATGCTCAAAAAGCTCTTGCTTTCATCCAACCAGATGTTAGCTTGGTTGTGAATATCAAGGAATCAGCTGATGCCATGGCAGCTGCAGTTGAAGCGACAGGAAGTCCTGTTTCAGACTTTAACAAGGGCAATATTAAAGCTCGTAGTCGTATGATTGCCCAATACGCCCTTGCGGGTGCCCATAGCGGAGCGGTCATTGGAACAGACCATGCTGCGGAAAATATCACAGGATTCTTTACTAAGTTTGGTGACGGTGGTGCAGACATTCTCCCTCTTTACCGCCTCAATAAACGCCAAGGAAAACAACTTTTGAAGGAACTTGGTGCAGACCCAGCACTTTATGAAAAAATCCCAACAGCAGATTTGGAAGAAGAAAAACCAGGTATTGCAGACGAAGTCGCACTTGGAGTCACTTACAATGAAATTGATGACTACCTCGAAGGCAAAACCATCAGTCCAGAAGCCCAAGCAACCATCGAAAACTGGTGGAACAAAGGCCAACACAAACGCCACTTACCAATCACCGTCTTTGATGACTTTTGGGAGTAAAAAGGTCCGGGGGACCTTTTTAGCCCGAGTCTAGAAACGGGAAAACGAGGAACCTCCAGTGGACCTTTTTACCCTGAGCTTAGAAATGAGAAAGCGAAGAAGGTCCAGTGGACCTTTTTAGCTTGAGCCTTAAGCTTAGAAAGCGAGGTAACATTATGAAAGCAATCGGTACGCAAATGTTACAGACAGAACGTTTAATCTTGAGAAGATTTGTGGAGAGTGATGCGGAAGCTATGTTTCAAAATTGGGCTTCATCTCCTGAGAATCTGACCTATGTAACCTGGGATCCTCATCCTGATGTTGAAGTGACTCGGAACTCGATTCGAAATTGGGTTGCATCCTATACTAATCCCAACTATTACAAATGGGCCATTTGTCTCAAAGAAAACCCAGAGCAAGTGATAGGAGATATCAGCATCGTAGAGATGAATGAGAAAGATTCAAGTTGTGAAATTGGCTATATTTTAGGAAAAAACTATTGGGGTCGTGGTATGATGACGGAGGCCTTGAAAGCTGTGTTAGACTTTTGTTTTACTCAAGCAGGCTTTCAAAAGGTCAGAGCTCGTTACGCCAGTCTTAACCCAGCTTCAGGCCGTGTGATGGAGAAAGCTGGAATGTCCTATCTAAAAACTATTGCCAATGGTGTGGAGAGAAAAGACTACGTTGCGGATCTTATTTATTACCAGATAAGTAGGGAAGACAGGTGATTTCTTTTCTGTTTCTATCAAAGTCAGACCTTGTCTGGCTTTTTTTGTGCCAGATTTCTGAATAAACTGATTAAATTCCTATTTTTCCCTATCATTGCCCCTGTTTTTTCTGGAGTTTTGGAGCTATAATAGTCCTATCAAATCAAAGAATGGAGGAAGGCAATGGACAATGTAATCTTTTTTATCAGTGTTTTTCTTGCTGGAATTCTTTCCTTCTTTTCTCCTTGTATTTTACCCTTGTTGCCTGTCTATGCGGGGGTCTTACTTGATGACAAAGATGGTTCTCAGGTTTCCAGCGGAAAATTTTCAATCTCAGTCGTTAGTCTATTGCGAACTCTGGCCTTTATAGCAGGGATTTCTTTTATCTTTATCTTACTGGGTTATGGAGCTGGTTTTTTAGGCAATTTGCTGTATGCTTCTTGGTTTCAGTATGTGACGGGTGCGGTTATCATTCTCTTGGGCTTGCACCAGATGGAAGTCTTACATTTCCAAGGACTTTACAAGGAAAGAAGGCTACAATTAAAGAGACAGGGGCAAAAGGGTAACGGCTATAGTCAGGCATTTTTACTGGGGTTAACCTTTAGTTTTGCTTGGACGCCATGTGTGGGGCCAGTTCTGGGCTCTGTTTTGGCCTTGGCGGCTTCAGGTGGTTCAGGAGCTTGGCAGGGTGCTGGTCTCATGTTGGTTTACACGCTGGGTTTGGCGCTACCATTTTTAGTTCTAGCTCTTGCCTCCAGCTATGTTTTGAAACATTTCCGAAAACTTCATCCCTACCTCGGGACCCTCAAAAAAGTGGGTGGTTTCCTCATTATCGTGATGGGAATCTTGGTGCTTTTGGGAAATGCTTCCATTTTGACTACATTATTTGAATAGAGAGGAAAAAGAAATGAAAAAATGGCAAACATGTCTCCTTGGAGTAGGCTCAATCTGTTGTTTGGCAGCCTGTTCGGCTAAAAACATGTCAGACGAATCAACTATGAAGGAGCAAACAAAAACAGAACAAGTCAATTCGCAAACTGCCACTAAAGGTCAGGCGGTTGCTGATTTTGAACTGATGGGAGTAGATGGCAAGACCTATCGTTTATCTGACTACAAAGGCAAGAAAGTCTATCTTAAATTCTGGGCTTCTTGGTGTTCTATTTGTCTGGCTAGTCTTCCATATACAGACGAAATCGCTAAAGAAGCTGGTGATGATTATGTGGTCTTGACGGTAGTGTCACCTGGACACAAGGGAGAACAAGCGGAAGCAGACTTTAAGAACTGGCACAAGGGATTGGATTATAAAAATTTACCAGTTCTAATTGATCCATCAGGCAAACTTTTGGAAAGTTATGGTGTTCGTTCTTACCCGACTCAAGCCTTTATAGATAAGGAAGGCAAGCTGGTCAAAACGCAACCAGGTTTTATGGATAAGGATATGATTTTAAAGACATTGAAAGAAATGGGGTAGAGAAAGGCTATGAATGATAAAGTAAAACTTTTTGTCTTGGCAGGGGTCATTCTCCTAGTCCTAACCGGTTTCTATTTTCTATTGATGCGAAATGCAGGGCAGACAGATAGCTCTCAAATTGAGAAAGCATCAGTTAGCCAAGGAGGAAAAACAGTGAAAAAAACAGAAGTGAGTAAAGACGCAGACTTGCACGAAATTTATCTAGCTGGAGGATGTTTCTGGGGAGTGGAGGAATACTTCTCACGCGTGCCTGGAGTAACCGATGCCGTTTCAGGCTATGCAAATGGTAGAGGGGAAACAACCAAGTACGAATTGATTAACCAAACAGGTCATGCGGAAACCGTACATGTCACCTACGACGCTAATCAAATTTCCCTCAAGGAAATCCTGCTTCATTACTTCCGCATTATCAATCCAACCAGCAAAAATAAACAAGGAAATGATGTGGGGACCCAGTATCGTACCGGTGTTTATTACACAGATGACAAGGATTTGGAAGTAATCAACCAAGTCTTTGATGAGGTGGCTAAGAAATACGACCAACCTCTGGCAGTTGAAAAGGAAAACTTGAAGAATTTTGTGGTGGCTGAGGACTATCACCAAGACTACCTCAAGAAAAATCCAAATGGCTACTGTCATATCAATGTCAATCAGGCTGCCTATCCCGTCATCGATGCCAGCAAATATCCTAAACCAAGTGATGAGGAATTGAAGAAGACCTTGTCAACTGAGGAGTATGCAGTTACCCAGAAAAATCAAACAGAACGAGCTTTTTCAAACCGTTACTGGGATAAATTTGAATCCGGTATCTATGTGGATGTGGCAACTGGTGAACCCCTCTTTTCATCAAAAGACAAGTTTGAGTCTGGTTGTGGCTGGCCTAGTTTCACCCAACCAATTAGTCCAGATGTTGTCACTTACAAGGAAGATAAGTCTTACAATATGACGCGCATGGAAGTGAGAAGCCGAGTTGGAGATTCTCACCTTGGCCATGTCTTTACAGATGGGCCTCAGGACAAGGGTGGCTTGCGCTACTGTATCAATAGTCTCTCTATCCGCTTTATTCCCAAAGATCAAATGGAAGAAAAAGGCTACGCTTATTTACTAGATTATGTCGATTAAGAGGGCTTTCCTAAGCAGTTAGAGGAGAATTTTGCTATACTGATACTAGTAAGTGGTAAAGGAGCGGAGCATGACCTACACAATCTTAATCGTAGAAGATGAGTATCTAGTAAGACAAGGTTTGACTAAGCTGGTTAATGTAGCGGCCTACGATATGGAAATCATCGGTCAGGCTGAAAATGGAAGGCAGGCTTGGGAATTGATTCAACAACAAGTGCCGGATATCATTTTAACCGATATCAACATGCCTCAGCTAAATGGCATCCAGTTGGCCAGTCTGGTACGAGAAACCTATCCACAGGTGCATTTGGTCTTTTTGACTGGTTACGATGATTTTGATTATGCCTTGTCTGCTGTCAAACTCGGTGTCGATGACTATCTGCTCAAGCCCTTTTCTCGTCAGGATATCGAGGAAATGTTGGGGAAAATCAAGCAAAAACTAGACAAGGAAGAAAAGGAAGAGCAGTTACAAGATTTACTGACCGATAAGTTTGAAGGAAACATAGCCCAGAAGATCCAGTCCCATCTAGCTGACAGCCAATTCAGTTTAAAGAGCTTGGCCAGTGACTTGGGTTTTAGTTCGACTTATCTGAGCTCCTTGATAAAGAAAGAGTTGGGCCTACCTTTTCAGGATTATTTGGTGCGAGAACGTGTCAAACTAGCCAAGCTTTTGCTCTTGACAACGGATTTAAAGATTTACCAGATAGCCGAAAAGGTTGGTTTTGAAGATATGAACTATTTTACTCAACGTTTTAAACAGATTGCAGGTGTGACACCTCGTCAGTTTAAGAAGGGAGAAGGCCGATGAAGCGTTCTTCTCTTTTAGTCAGAATGGTTATTTCCATCTTTCTGGTCTTTCTCATTCTCCTAGCTCTGGTTGGGACTTTATACTATCAATCGAGTTCATCAGCCATTGAGGCTACTATTGAGGGTAATAGCCAAACGACCATTAGCCAAACTAGCCACTTTATTCAGTCTTATATCAAAAAATTAGAAACCACCTCTACCAGTTTGACCCAGCAGAAGGATGTCCTAGCCTATGCTGAGAATCCTAACCAAGACCAAGTCAAGGGAATCCGAGATCTGTTTTTGACGATCTTAAAGGCAGACCAGGACTTGAAAACGGTGGTACTGGTCACCAAATCCGGTCAGGTTATTTCTACAGATGATAGTGTGCAGATGAAAACTTCCTCAGATATGATGGCTGAGGATTGGTACCAAAAGGCTATTCATCAGGGAGCTAAGCCAGTTTTGACACCAGCTCGTAAATCAGACAGTCAGTGGGTCATTTCTGTTACTCAGGAACTGGTTGATGCAGAGGGGGCAAATCTTGGAGTGCTTCGATTAGACATTTCTTACGAAACCTTGGAAGCCTATCTCAACCAACTCCAGTTAGGCCAGCAGGGTTTTGCCTTTATCATCAATGAAAATCATGAATTTGTCTACCATCCTAAACGTACTGTCTATAGCTCAGCGAGTGAAATGGAGGCCATGAAACCCTACATCGAGACGGGGCAGGGCTATACGCTAGACCATCAATCCTACGTTAGTCAGGAACAGATTGCAGGTACTGATTGGACGGTTATAGGCGTGTCTTCGTTGGAGGAGTTAGACCAGGTTCGGAGTCAACTCATGTGGACCTTGCTTGGTGCTAGTGCCTTATCTCTTCTTGCCTGTCTCTGCTTGGTGTGGTTCAGTCTCAAACGCTGGATTGCTCCTTTGAAGGACCTAAGAGAAACCATGCTGGAAATTGCTTCTGGTACACAAAATCTTCGAGCCAAAGAAGCTGGCGCCTATGAACTGAGAGAAGTGACTCGCCAGTTTAATGCTATGTTGGATCAAATTGATCAGTTGATGGCAGCTATTCGCAGGCAGGAAGAAGCAACCCGGCAGTATGAACTTCAAGCACTGTCGAGCCAGATTAACCCCCACTTTCTCTATAACACCTTGGACACTATCATCTGGATGGCTGAATTTCAGGATAGTCAGCGAGTGGTTCAGGTGACCAAGTCCTTGGCAACCTATTTCCGCTTGGCGCTCAATCAAGGAAAGGATTTGATTTCTCTTTCTGATGAAATCAATCATGTCCGCCAGTACCTCTTTATCCAGAAACAACGCTATGGTGATAAGCTGGAGTATGAGATTGCTGAAGATCCTGACTTTGATAATTTAGTCTTGCCTAAACTGGTGCTACAACCCCTTGTAGAAAATGCTCTTTATCATGGCATCAAGGAGAAAGATGGACAGGGACATATTAAAGTTTCCGTCCAGAAAAAGGATTCAAGGCTTGTCATCCGCATTGAGGATGATGGTGTTGGTTTCCAAGCTGCTGGCGATAGTAGTCAAAGTCAGCTCAAACGTGGAGGAGTTGGCCTTCAAAATGTCGACCAAAGACTCAAACTTCATTTTGGAGACAATTACCAGATGAAGATTAATTCTGCACCCGAAAAAGGGACGACAGTTGAAATATACCTCAATAAAATAGCAACCAGCTAACTCCCAGTCAATTCTGGGAGTTTTATGCGTAATTGGGCAAGCTTTCTAGGTTGTCTATCTTGCTAAAACGTAGAAAAAACGATATGATAGATAGTGACAAAAGAGGTATCAAGTATGAAGGAAAAAGACATTCAAAGAGCAACAAGCCAGATTGTAGAAGATGTAATAGACAAGGCCAATTTGAAGCAAGGAGCTATCTTTGTTTTGGGCCTTTCTTCTAGTGAGGTGATGGGTGGTCAGATTGGCAAGGAATCCAGCCAAGAAATTGGCGAAATCATTGTGAAGACCATCCTAGATATCCTAGAGAAAAAAGGAATTCATCTAGCCGTTCAAGGATGTGAACATGTCAATCGAGCCCTCGTCGTTGAACGTCAGGTGGCAGAGCAGTTTGGTCTTGAAATGGTCAGTGTCCTTCCTACCCTTCATGCAGGAGGTTCAGGTCAGTTGGCAGCCTTCAAGTTTATGAAGGATCCAGTTGAGGTTGAATTTATCAAGGCTCATGCTGGTTTGGATATCGGAGACACTGCGATTGGCATGCATGTCAAGCATGTTCAGGTTCCGATTCGCCCTCTTTTGAGAGAAATTGGGCATGCCCATGTAACGGCTCTTGCAAGTCGTCCCAAACTAATCGGAGGTGCGCGTGCGCATTATCCTGAAGACTTCATAAGAAAGTCATAAGTGTGCGGAGAATGATCCTAAGTTAGAGAGACATTTCAAGTATATAGAGGTTAAAGTGGAAAATTGTGTTTATATCATTTCGGGTCCCCCAGGTGTTGGAAAGAGCACTGTCAGCAAAGAGTTAGCCTATTCTTTTGACAAAAGTGCAGTTATAGAGGGGGATATGATTTACTTAATGATTAAAGGAGGACTCGTAGCTCCTTGGGAAGATGATGGATTTTACATGGATTTGTTCTGGGATAATATCATCAGTCTGACCAATAATTTCTTGGATCGTGGCATTACTGTTGTGATAGAGTATGTCATATTTGAAGAGCAACTGAAGAAAATTGCAGCCTTCTTAAAAGAAAAACGAATTAAGCTAAAATATTGTGTCCTAATGGCCAAAGAAGAAACCTTGAAAGATAGGGATTCTTCTCGAAAAGAAATTGAGAGAACAGGCGATTTATCAATCCAAGCAAGAAATGAATTCTTAGCTAAAAATAGTGAGAAACATCATTTTCTGTACACGGATGATTTAGATGTCAAAGAAACGGTAGGCATCATTAAAACTTCAAATCAATTTTTAATTTCTGAACAGTAAAAAACAGAGAGAGTGAGGGTATAGCAACCAAGACTCTCTCTGTTTTTGTTGAATTTTGTGTAAAGTGCTCCAAATAAGACCAGTTTTTACAAGAAGAAGGGGTGCTATCTGATGGAGAATTGCCAAAAAGTAGAAAAAAGAAACTTAGAGAAGCTTTTCCGTTATAGAAATCAGTAAACAAAGCTGGATTTAGCTGTTCTAGGTCGGCTTTTTTGTGCTATACTTAAGATATGCATAGAAAAACAGTGATTGATTTTAGGGCTTTGGGCGAGAGATACACCTTTACCCAGCCGATCAAAGAGTTAAAAACGAGAGATTTAGCAGAAGTGACGGACCTGCTGGCACAAGTGGAAAGCTACCAAGAGCAAGGCTATTATGTCGTGGGCTATGTTAGCTATGAGGCTGCACCTGCTTTTGAGAAAAAACTAGCAGTTCACAAACTTCCTCTACTGGGCGAATATTTGCTTTACTTTACCGTTCACGATAGGGTGGAAACATCCCCTATTCCTCTGACTTATGAGGAAGTAGATTTGCCTTCAAAGTGGCGGGAACAAACATCTGCAGAGGACTATGAAAAAGCTATTTCCCAGATTCACCATCATTTGCGTCAGGGGGACACCTACCAGGTAAATTACACTGTCCAACTCAAGCAAGACTTGAGTGTCAATCCTTTTGCCATTTACAATCGTATGGTGGTAGAGCAGGAGGCTGGATATAATGCCTATGTTGAACATGATGAGATGGCAGTGATTTCCATGAGCCCAGAGCTCTTTTTTGAGCAAAATGACTGTGAGTTGACAACGCGACCAATGAAGGGAACAACCCAGCGTGGGGTGACTGACCAAGAAGACCTTGCCCAAGCTAGTTGGCTAGAACAAGATCCTAAAAATCGCTCTGAAAATATGATGATTGTGGACCTCTTGCGCAATGACATGAACCGTATTTCTAAGGTGGGGAGTGAGCATGTAGAACGTCTGTGTCAAGTGGAGCAGTATTCAACTGTTTGGCAGATGACTTCAACCATCAAGAGTCAGTTACGACCGGATGTTGACCTAGTTGAAATCTTCCGTTCGCTCTTTCCATGCGGTTCCATAACGGGAGCACCGAAAATTGCGACCATGGAAATCATCAAGAACTTGGAGCCCCAACCCAGAGGAGTCTACTGCGGAACGATTGGTCTCTTGCTTCCAAATGGACGACGGATTTTCAATGTCGCCATTCGTACCATTCAACTCTATATGGGCCAAGCTATCTATGGAGTTGGAGGCGGGATTACTTGGGATAGTACTTGGGAGTCTGAATACCGTGAAGTTCATCAAAAGGCGGCTGTTCTCTATCGTAAACAAGTACGTTTCCAATTGATTACAACTGGGAAAATCAGCCAAAAACAACTGCTTTTTGAAGATCAACATCTGGAAAGACTGACAAAGGCAAGTCGTTATTTTGCCTTTCCTTTTGATCCAGAAAACCTGAGACAAAAGATAGAGGAAGAATGTCAAGCTTGTGATTCCCACCAAGACTACCGTTTGCGAATTAGTCTCAGCAAATCTGGAGAGATGGAACTCAGTCCCCAAATATTGGAACCTCTTAGTCCGACCTTCTGCAAAGCCAAACTTTGTCTGCAAGAAGCTGATTTGCAAACGCCATTTACCTACTTCAAAACCACTCACAGACCGCACTTGAGCTTAGGGGAACAGGAAATCATTTACCATAATGTGGCAGGAGAGCTATTAGAAACCTCTATCGGGAATCTAGTTCTGAAAATTGCTGGAAAACTTTACACACCGCCTACCAGTCTAGGAATTTTGCCAGGAATTTATCGTCAGCATTTGCTGGAAAGAGGACAGGTAGAGGAAAAAGTCTTGACTGTGCAAGACTTGGACCAAGCGGAAACTATCTATGGCTGTAATGCAGTCAGAGGCTTGTATGAGTTGGAAGTGATATAACTATAGATTTTCAATTAAGTTTTAAATTTATTTGTGAATATTTAATATTTGATTTGAAAGAAAAATTAAGCATATGGTATACTATAGGTATAAATCATTAAAAACAACGGAGATTTTTATGAAAAAATCAAAAAAAATTTTAGTAACCAGCTTAGCAACTGCAACACTGGGACTTATTTCATTTGCGGATACAACTGGAGACTTTCCTTTTTCGGCTCAGCATGTTTCTGCTCAAGAAAAGGATGCATCTAAAAATGGTAAGGTTGTAAAAGAGAATACAACTTCGGCGTCAAATCCTGCTGAGAAATCAAAAACACCAGCGCAAAATCCTGCTGAGAAACCGAAAACGCCAGCGCAAAATCCTGCTGAGAAACAAAAAACACCAGCACCGAAACCAGAACCAAAACCAGCGCCGAAACCCGCTGAGAAACCGAAAACGCCAGCTCAAAAACCTGCTGAGAAACCTAAAAATACAAGTCCTAAAGAGGATAAGTCCAAATCTACAGCTCAGTCTGGTTGGGTAGGCTCATCGTACTATGAAAATGGTACTAAAGTTACTAATAAGTGGATTTTTGATAAAAAAGCTAATTCTTATTTCTATCTAAATGCTTCGGGAAACTATGTCCAAAATGCTTGGGTAGGCAATTACTATCTTAAATCAGATGGTAAAATGGCTAAGAGTGAATGGATTTATGATAAAAACTATGGATCCTATTATTATCTAACCGCAGAAGGTAGCTACGCTCGAAACGCATGGGTAGGTAATTACTATCTAAAATCAGACGGGAAAAGAGCTAAAAATGAATGGATTTATGACAATAACTATGGATCATACTATTATTTAACAGGAGAAGGCAGCTACGCTCGCAACACATGGGTAGGCAATTACTATCTTAAATCAGATGGTAAGATGGCTAAAGCTGAGTGGATTTATGACAAAAACTATGGATCCTATTATTATCTAACCGCAGAAGGTAGCTACGCTCGCAACAAATGGGTAGGTAATTACTATCTAAAATCAGACGGTAAGATGGCCAAAAATGAATGGGTAGATGGTGGTCGTTATTATGTAGGAGACGATGGTGTGTGGCAACCAAAACCAGCGCCAAAGCCAGCACCAAAACCAGCTGAGAAACCGAAAACGCCAGCTCAAAAACCTGCTGAGAAACCGAAAACACCAGCACCGAAACCAGCACCGAAACCCGCTGAGAAACCGAAAACACCAGCACAAAAACCTGCTGAGAAACCAAAAACACCAGCACCAAAACCGGCTGAAAAAGCTAAAGAAACAACTCCTAAACAGGATAAATCACAATCTAAAGTTCAGTCTGGCTGGGTAGGAAATTACTACCTCAAATCAGATGGAAAGAGAGCTAAAAATGAATGGGTAGATGGTGGTCGTTATTATGTTGATTCTGATGGAAAAATGGTTAAAAGTGACTGGATTTATGATAAAAACTATGATTCATATTATTATCTAACAGCAGAAGGAAGCTCTGCTCGCAATAAATGGGTAGGTAAATATTATCTCAAATCAGATGGAAAGATGGCCAAGAATGAATGGGTAGATGGTGGCCGTTACTATGTCGATTCTGATGGTTATATGGTGACGAATAAATGGGTAGATGGTGGCCGTTACTATGTAGGATACGATGGTGTGCGGCAACCAAAACCGGCAGATGGGAACCCGTACAATGCTGCTTTAAGTAAAGCGAAAAGCTATAATTCGTCTGTACATATGTCAAAAAAAGCTCTCTATGACCAATTAACGTGGCATGGTTTTTCAAGTTCAGCAGTGCAGTATGCCATCGATCACTTGAATGCAGATTACAAAGCAAATGCCTTAATTCAAGCGAGAAAGTATACCGATTTATCGAAGACAAAAATTTATGAGAGGCTAACTTCTCCTTGGATTGGACAATTTACAAAAGAAGAAGCAAACTATGCCATTCAAAAACTAGATTTAACACCAGAAGGAAGCATTGCCCGCAATAAATGGGTAGGATACTATTATTATAAATCAGATGGAAAGATGGCCAAGAATGAATGGGTAGATGGTGGCCGTTACTATGTGGGATCAGATGGTGAAATGGCTAGGGGCAAATGGGTAGATGGTGGTCGTTACTATGTAGGATACGATGGTGTGTGGCAACCAAAACCGGCAGATGGGAACCCGTACAATGCTGCTTTAAGTAAAGCGAAAAGCTATAATTCGTCAGCTCTCTATGACCAATTAACGTGGCATGGTTTTTCAAGTTCAGCAGTGCAGTATGCCATCGATCACTTGAATGCAGATTACAAAGCAAATGCCTTAATTCGAGCAAGAGAATACCGAAAGAAGACCAATTTATCAAAGACAAAAATTTATGAGAGGCTAACTTCTCCTTGGAATGGACAATTTACAAAAGAAGAAGCCAACTACGCCATTCAAAAACTAGGTGATAAATAGTTATTAATTGTTATATGTAACTTTTATCATGCAAAGCTTTGCATAGTAAAAATCTTTTTGTTATACTATATCTGTAAGCATTTTCAATTAAAAAGGAGAAGACGATGAGTCAAAAGATTATTGGGATTGACCTTGGTGGTACATCTATCAAGTTTGCAATTTTAACTCAAGAGGGAGAAATCCAAGAAAAATGGTCTATTAAGACCAATATTTTGGACGAAGGAAGCCATATTGTAGATGATATGATTGAGTCTATTCAGCATCGTTTGGACTTGCTTGGATTGTCAGCTACGGATTTCCGAGGGATTGGAATGGGATCACCTGGTGTGGTTGACCGTGAAAAAGGGACTGTTATCGGTGCCTACAACCTCAACTGGAAAACCCTTCAACCGATTAAAGAAAAGATTGAAAAAGCCTTGGGGATTCCATTCTTCATCGATAATGATGCTAATGTAGCTTCTCTTGGTGAGCGTTGGATGGGTGCTGGTGACAACCAACCGGACGTTGTCTTTATGACACTTGGTACCGGTGTTGGTGGCGGTATCGTCGCAGAAGGAAAACTGCTCCACGGTGTTGCTGGTGCGGCAGGTGAGCTTGGCCACATCACTGTTGACTTTGACCAACCAATCGCATGTACCTGTGGTAAAAAAGGCTGTCTTGAGACAGTTGCTTCAGCAACAGGGATTGTTAACTTGACTCGTCGCTATGCAGATGAATACGAAGGCGATGCAGCCTTGAAACGCTTGATTGACGACGGTGAAGAAGTAACTGCTAAAACTGTCTTTGACCTTGCAAAAGAAGGGGATGACCTTGCCTTGATCGTTTACCGAAACTTCTCACGTTACTTGGGAATCGCTTGTGCTAACATCGGTTCAATCCTCAACCCTTCAACAATCGTTATCGGTGGTGGGGTGTCAGCTGCGGGAGAATTCCTTCTACAAGGTGTTCAAAAGGTTTATGACGAAAATACCTTCCCACAAGTACGCACATCTACAAAATTGGCTCTTGCAACTCTAGGAAATGACGCTGGAGTAATCGGAGCAGCATCACTTGTATTGCAATAAGATCATAAAAGGAGAAAAACACTACTTTAAAGCCAGTGATTTTCCTCCTTTCTTTTTTTATGCTATACTAGTTAGGACAATAAATGAGGTGAGAGTAAATGACAAAAGCTGATACGATTTTTAAAGAAAATATTGAACGAATCCTCAAAGACGGTGTCTTTTCTGAGCAGGCTCGTCCCAAGTACAAAGATGGAACTATTGCCAATTCTAAGTATGTGACTGGTGCTTTTGCAGAGTATGACTTGGCAAAAGGGGAATTTCCCATCACAACCCTACGTCCCATTGCAATCAAATCTGCCATCAAGGAAGTGCTCTGGATTTACCAAGACCAGTCTAATAGCCTAGAAGTGCTGAATAGCAAGTACAATGTTCACTACTGGAATGACTGGGAAGTAGGAGATACGGGAACCATTGGTGAGCGCTATGGGGCAGTTGTTAAGAAACACGATATCATTAATAAGATTCTCAAGCAGTTGGAAGCCAATCCTTGGAATCGTCGCAATATCATCTCACTATGGGATTACCAAGCATTTGAGGAGACGGACGGCCTCCTTCCATGTGCCTTTCAGACCATGTTTGATGTCCGTCGAGTAGATGGAGAAATTTATCTAGATGCGACTTTGACCCAGCGCTCTAATGACATGCTAGTGGCCCACCACATCAATGCCATGCAGTACGTAGCTCTTCAAATGATGATTGCCAAGCATTTCGGCTGGAAGGTTGGGAAGTTTTTCTATTTTATCAACAATCTCCATATCTATGATAATCAGTTTGAACAAGCAGAGGAATTGCTTCGTCGTGAACCGTCAAATTGCCAACCACGCTTGGTTTTAAATGTTCCTGATGGGACCAATTTCTTTGATATCAAAGCGGAGGACTTTGAGTTGGTTGACTATGATCCAGTTAAGCCACAGCTGAAGTTTGACCTAGCTATTTAATACTCTTCGAAAATCTCTTCAAACCACGTCAGCGTCGCCTTACCGTAGATATATGTAACTAACTTCGTCAGTCTTATCTACAACCTCAAAGCAGTGCTTTGAGCAACCTGCGGCTAGCTTTCTAGTTTGCTCTCTGATTTTCATTGAATATAAAAGAAAATAAAAAGAAGTTGAGATTTCTCAACTTCTTTTGTTGCTTAATGTGATACGCGACGGCGAGCTGCTTTTTTACGGTTTTCTTCGATGAAAGCTGCTTTTTGCTCTTCTGGCTCAATCACTTTCTTTTTAATTGCGTATACTGCACCTGCAACGGCAGCGACAGTTCCTGCGACACCTGTTACAAGACCTTTAGCGAATCCTTTAGCCATGAGTCTTCCTCCTTTATCTTCCCGATCAGCCAGACTCCTTAAGTGGTAGCATTTTTCTGACTGACCTTTTTGTGATATAATAATAGTAACGAAAAAATGGAAATTTTTCAAGGAAAAAAGATGAAAACAAAAATAATTGTGATTGTTGGACCGACTGCTGTTGGGAAAACAGCCCTTGCTATTGAAGTGGCCAAGCGCTTTGGTGGAGAAATCGTCAGTGGTGACAGTCAGCAAGTATACAGAGGGTTGGATATTGGTACGGCCAAGGCTAGCCCAGAGGAGCAAGCTGCAGTTCCTCATCATTTGATTGATGTCAGAGAGGTGACCGAGTTTTACTCGGCTTTTGATTTTGTTTCAGAAGCTAAGAAGGCTATTAAGGATATTCAAAGCCGTGGCAAGCTAGCCATTATTGCTGGTGGAACAGGGCTTTATGTCCAGAGTCTCTTAGAAGGCTACCATCTAGGTGGAGAGACACCTCATGAGGAGATATTAGCCTATCGAGCTAGTTTAGAGCCTTATTCAGATGAGGAATTAGCCCATCTCGTGAAGCAAGCAGGCCTTGAAATTCCCCAGTTTAACCGTCGTCGTGCCATGCGTGCCTTGGAAATCGCCCATTTTGGACAAGACTTGGAAAATCAAGAAAGTCCTTATGAACCACTGATTATCTGCTTAGATGATGAGCGTAGTCAGCTTTATGAACGTATCAACAACCGAGTGGATTTGATGTTTGAGGCTGGGCTTTTGGATGAGGCCAAGTGGTTGTTTGAGCATTATCCAGACGTACAGGCTGCTAAAGGCATTGGCTACAAGGAACTCTTTCCTTATTTTCGTGGGGAGCAGACTCTCGAGGAAGCCAGCGAGAGTCTCAAACAGGCGACTCGTCGTTTTGCTAAGCGTCAGCTGACCTGGTTCCGTAATCGCATGCAGGTGACCTTTTATCAGATCGGAGAGTCTGGCGTGAAGGAGCGCATTCTAAGCCAGATTGAGGAGTTTTTAGATGATTGAAACAGAGAAAAAAGAGGAACGTGTCCTACTCATTGGTGTTGAGCTACAAGGCATGGACAATTTTGACCTCTCTATGGAAGAGTTGGCCAGTCTGGCTAAGACAGCTGGGGCAGTCGTAGTCGATAGCTACAGACAAAAACGTGAAAAATATGATTCCAAGACTTTTGTTGGCTCTGGTAAGTTGGAAGAAATTGCTCGAATGGTGGATGCTGAGGAAATTACTACTGTCATCGTCAATAATCGCTTGACTCCACGGCAGAATGTCAATCTAGAAGAAGTTCTGGGTGTCAAGGTGATTGACCGTATGCAGTTGATTTTGGATATCTTTGCTATGCGGGCTCGAAGCCATGAAGGGAAACTCCAAGTCCACCTGGCCCAGCTCAAATATCTCTTGCCTCGCTTGGTTGGTCAAGGAATCATGCTCAGTCGTCAGGCTGGGGGAATTGGTTCCCGTGGTCCAGGTGAAAGCCAGCTGGAACTGAACCGTCGTAGTGTTCGAAACCAAATTACGGATATCGAGAGACAGCTTAAGGTGGTTGAGAAGAATCGAGCGACAGTCAGAGAAAAACGCTTGGAGTCGAGTACCTTTAAGATTGGCTTGATAGGCTACACCAATGCTGGGAAATCAACCATCATGAACACCTTGACCAGTAAGAGTCAGTATGAAGCAGATGAGCTGTTTGCGACCCTGGATGCGACGACGAAGAGCATCCATCTTGGGGGCAATCTACAGGTTACCTTGACTGATACTGTTGGCTTTATCCAAGATTTGCCAACAGAATTGGTGTCCAGTTTTAAGTCAACCTTGGAAGAAAGCAAGCATGTGGATCTTCTGGTTCATGTCATCGATGCCAGCAATCCTTATCACGAGGAGCATGAAAAAACGGTTCTGTCTATCATGAAAGACTTGGATATGGAGGATATTCCTCGTCTGACCCTTTATAATAAAGCGGATTTGGTGGAGGATTTCACGCCTACCCAAACGCCGTATGCCCTCATTTCTGCCAAGTCCGAGGATAGTCGTGAGAATCTGCAGACTTTGTTTTTAGAGAAAATCAAGGAGATTTTTGAAGTCTTTACCCTGCGCGTGCCATTTTCGAAGTCCTACAAGATTCATGATTTGGAAAGTGTAGCGATTCTTGAAGATCGCGATTATCAAGATGATGGAGAAGTGATTACAGGCTACATTTCCGAGAAAAATAAATGGAGGTTAGAGGAATTTTATGACTGATATTAAAACCTTGGCTCTAAAGTATGGAGGTTATACAAGTCTGGATAAGGTCTATCTGGATCAGCTTCTAGCTGGCAAAACAGAGCAGGAGCAGTTAGCTCTCATCACACCTCCTCCGAGTGTAGTCAATGCCTACTTTGCTGAACTCTACCAGAAAAAGAGTCCTGAAGCTGCGACGGATTATTTTTCAGAACTCAGTCAGGAACTAAATCTCTACAATGTTGAATCAAGTTTCACCTTTGAAAATAAGCCTTTTATTCGTCTGAACCTGTCGGGTAAATCTTTTGGATTTTGCTATGAGAGTGAGGGACTGGGGCGGATCTTCTCTGAAAATGAAGAGGAAATCTCGGATGACTTGCTTTTTGAGATTGCGCAAATTTTCCCTCATCAACTCGTCTTTGAAGAATCTGGAAAGATTTACATGAAGGATGCTGGAGTTGAGGAAGTTGTTAGCGTGAAGAATCTCACAGCTTTGACTGATTTAGAAAGTTTAGCAGATGGTCGCAAGCGTCTCAAAGGCTACAGCCAAGAGGATTTACTGCAAGAAGCTGTTGCTTTTTCTGGCAGTCGCTATTTCCGATCGGAAAATCGCACAGCTATGTTATATATTGATTAATTAGAAAGTATCGAATGGATATTCAATTTTTAGGAACTGGGGCTGGTCAGCCCTCTAAAGCCCGCAACGTTTCCAGTCTCGCCCTGAAACTCTTGGACGAGATTAACGAAGTCTGGCTCTTTGACTGTGGAGAAGGAACGCAAAATCGCATTCTGGAAACCACAATCCGACCACGTAAGGTCAGCAAAATCTTTATTACTCACCTGCATGGAGATCACATTTTTGGCTTGCCAGGATTTCTTTCTAGCCGTGCCTTTCAGGCCAATGAGGAGCAGACAGATTTGGACATTTATGGACCACAAGGGATCAAGTCATTTGTCTTAACCAGTCTACGTGTGTCAGGTTCTCGTCTGCCTTACCGCATGCATTTTCATGAGTTTGACCAAGATTCTCTAGGAAAAATCCTTGAGACCGATAAATTCACTGTGTATGCAGAGGAGCTGGACCACACTATTTTCTGTGTTGGCTATCGTGTCATGCAAAAGGACTTAGAAGGTACCTTGGATGCTGAAAGACTCAAAGCTGCGGGTGTGCCATTTGGACCGCTCTTTGGAAAAATCAAAAACGGTCAGGACGTTGTTCTAGAAGACGGAACTGAAATCAAAGCTGCTGACTATATCTCAGCGCCACGTCCAGGTAAGATTATCACCATTCTGGGTGATACCCGAAAAACCAATGCCAGTGTGCGTCTAGCTGTCAATGCCGATGTCTTGGTTCACGAGTCGACTTATGGCAAAGGAGATGAAAAAATTGCCCGCAACCACGGTCACTCAACCAATATGCAGGCAGCACAAGTAGCAGCAGAAGCCGGTGCTAAACGCCTCTTGCTCAATCATATCAGTGCTCGTTTCCTCTCAAAAGATATCAGCCAGCTCAAGAAAGATGCAGCAACTGTTTTTGAAAATGTCCATGTGGTTAAAGACTTGGAAGAAGTTGAGTTATAATGTTATAGTTCGTTGAGAGGGAAATAAGATGACTGTTGAAAATCGTGTATTGGATAAAGCAGATTGGTATTTTGAGAATGCATTAACCAACTACTTGCAAAGCTATCAATTACAAAAAGAAGAGCTAACTCAAAAAAATTATCGGGAGATTTATCGTTGGGCTGCGAATCATATCGGTTTTTTCGTTACTTGGCTCATCCAGCATGATGCCAAAGAAATGATGTCTCCTGATGAAGAAACGGTATTCCAAAGTGTAAAAAATGAGCAAACTTTGGGTGTTGATTATCTTTTAGACTGGTGCGATGGTAAACTGGGAACAATGGATATTACAAAGGATTTTCTGGCTTTTGTAAATGACTATTATGAACATCGGTATATGGATGATTACTCCGAATTTGTAGTCAATGACTTATATGACTTGCCTTTAGAATTTTTAGGTGACTGGGAAGATTATCATCTGTTTGCTCCTGTCATTGATCAAGCTTATGCTCATTATTTAGCTGGAAAAAGATTTCATTAAATTAACCAACACTTTGAAAGGAATAGAGATGCGCACTATCATCATCACTGGAGCTAGCGGTGGTTTAGCCCAAGAAATGGTCAAACTCTTGCCAAATGACCAACTCATCTTGCTAGGTAGAAACAAGGAAAAACTAGCCCAACTATATGCAAAGCATCCTAATGTGGAATGGATTGAAATCGATATTACTGATGACTCAGCCCTAGAAGCTCTGGTAGCTGACCTCTATCTCCGTTATGGCAAGATTGATGTTTTGATTAACAACGCTGGATATGGAATTTTTGAAGATTTCGACCAGATTTCTGATCAAGACATTCACCAGATGTTTGAGGTCAATACCTTTGCCCTGATGAATCTGTCTCGTCGTCTTGCAGCTCGTATGAAAGAAAGCCGAAAAGGCCATATCATCAATATCGTCAGCATGGCAGGATTGATTGCAACAGCTAAGTCCAGCCTTTACTCAGCAACCAAATTTGCGGCTATTGGATTTTCAAATGCGCTGCGCCTCGAACTGATTCCCTACGGTGTCTATCTAACGACGGTTAATCCAGGTCCAATCCGCACAGGATTTTTTGACCAGGCTGACCCAGATGGGACCTACCTCAAGTCGGTTGATCGATTTCTCTTAGAACCAGATGCAGTGGCTAGAAAGATTGTCAAAATCATAGGAAAAAACAAACGGGAACTCAATCTACCAGTTTTGTTGAACCTAGCCTATAAGTTTTATACCCTCTTTCCCAAATTAGCCGATAAGTTGGCAGGGGGAATCTTTAATTATAAGTAAAAGGAGTTCCTTACAAAAGGAACTTTTTTTATACTATTTAACTGAGTGTCAAAAATTTGTTTGTTTTTGTTCTAAATCTACATTCACTTTTTTTGAGTCTTCTACAAATTTTAGAAAAAACAATCAAAAATATGATTTTTTGTGTTTAGGGTATTGAAATTTCCTATATTATTTTATAAAATAAGGGTAAAAGGCTATGAAAAAGTAATACGCTTACAAATAAATGGAAGCGGTTACCAAAGGAGGATTTTATGGAAAAAGGCCATTGGAATCGTAAAAGAGTCTACAGCATTCGTAAGTTTGCCGTAGGCGCTTGCTCTGTCATGATTGGAACCTGTGCGGTTCTATTTGGAGGAAGTGTCATTGGAGAATCACCAGTTTTCGCGGATGAAACTCCAATTACTCACACTGTGGAACAAGCAAAAGAGGAAAGTCCGGCAGTGGAGGAAAAAGAAGATCAAACTGTAACAGAGCACAAGGATGCTGCAAGTGTCGACCAAAGTCAAGCTGCTCCAATTGAAGCAAGCAAACCAGAGGTGAAAGAAGAGGAACCTGTAGCTCCAAAAGAGGAGAAAGCATCTCTAAAACCTGAAGAAACAGCTCCAAAGGTAGAATCTCAAGCTTCAAGTCAAGAAAAGCCTGTCAAGGAAGAGTTGAAAGCTGCGACAAATGAAGAAGTGAATCAAATGATTGAAGATAGAAAAGTGAATTTTAATCAAAATTGGCACTTTAAACTCAATGCGAACCCTAAAGAAGCTGTGAAATCAGATGCCGACGTATCAACATGGCAAAAATTGGATCTCCCACACGACTGGAGTATCTTTAACGATTTTGACCATCAGTCACCTGCCCAAAACGAGGGTGGACAGCTCAATGGTGGTGAAGCTTGGTATCGCAAGACCTTTAAACTTGATGAAAAAGATCTCAAGAAAAATGTTCGTGTCACTTTTGATGGTGTCTATATGGACTCTCAAGTCTATGTCAATGGCCAGTTAGTGGGGCATTATCCAAATGGTTATAACCAGTTCTCATACGATATCACCAAATACCTTCACAAAGATGGTCGTGAGAATGTGATTGCTGTCCATGCGGTTAACAAACAGCCAAGTAGCCGTTGGTACTCAGGTAGTGGTATCTACCGTGATGTGACCTTGCAAGTGACAGATAAGGTTCATGTTGAGAAAAATGGGACAACCATCTTAACACCAAAGCTAGAACAACAGCAACATGGCAAGGTTGAAACTCATGTAGCAAGCAAAATCGTCAATACAGATGATAAAGACCATGAACTGCTGGCAGAGTATCAAATCGTTGAACGTGGTGGTCAGGCTGTAACAGGTTTGGTTCGTACAGCGAGCCGTACCTTGAAAGCACATGAGTCAACAAGTCTTGATGCGATTTTAGAAGTTGAACAACCAAAACTCTGGACCGTTTTAAATGACAAACCTGCCTTGTATGAACTGGTTACGCGTGTTTACCGTGACGGTCAATTGGTTGATGCTAAGAAAGATTTGTTTGGTTACCGTTACTATCATTGGACTCCAAATGAAGGTTTCTCTTTGAATGGTGAACGCATTAAATTCCATGGTGTTTCCTTGCACCATGACCACGGAGCGCTTGGAGCAGAAGAAAACTATAAGGCAGAATACCGTCGTCTCAAACAAATGAAGGAGATGGGCGTTAACGCCATCCGTACAACTCATAACCCTGCAAGTCCACAGACCTTGCAAATCGCAGCAGAACTTGGTTTGCTGGTTCAGGAAGAGGCCTTTGATACGTGGTATGGTGGTAAGAAACCTTATGACTACGGACGTTTCTTTGAAAAAGACGCTACTCACCCAGAAGCTAGAAAAGGTGAAAAATGGTCTGACTACGATCTTCGTACCATGGTCGAAAGAGATAAAAATAACCCAGCTGTCTTCATGTGGTCTATCGGAAACGAAATCGGTGAAGCCGATGGAAAGGCTCACTCTCTTGCAACGGTTAAACGCTTAGTAAAAGTGATTAAAGATGTTGATACTACACGTTATGTTACTATGGGAGCAGATAAGTTCCGCTTTGGTGATGGTAGCGGTGATCATGAGAAAATTGCTAATGAACTGGATGCAGTTGGTTTCAACTATTCAGAAGACAACTACAAGAAACTTCGTGCGAAACATCCAAACTGGTTGATTTATGGTTCAGAAACATCTTCTGCAACCCGTACACGCGGT
The DNA here is from genome assembly GCF_000257455.1 of Streptococcus oralis SK610. Lineage (GTDB taxonomy): Bacteria > Bacillota > Bacilli > Lactobacillales > Streptococcaceae > Streptococcus > Streptococcus oralis_CB. The sequence continues at coordinate 7,841 of NZ_AJKQ01000031.1, read as the reverse complement.
AGCTATTATCGTCCTGAAAGTGAATTAAAACATAGTAACGGACCTGAACGTCATTACGAACAGTCTGACTATGGTAATGACCGGGTTAACTGGGGTAAAACGGCAACAGATTCATGGACCTTTGACCGTGACAACGCTGGCTATGCTGGACAGTTTATCTGGACAGGTACGGACTATATCGGTGAGCCTACACCATGGCACAACCAAAACCAAACTCCTGTTAAGAGCTCTTACTTTGGTATCGTAGATACAGCTGGTATTCCAAAAAATGACTTTTATCTCTACCAAAGCCAATGGGTTTCTGCTAAGAAGAAACCAATGGTTCACCTTCTTCCTCACTGGAACTGGGAGAATAGAGAATTAGCCTCTAAAGTAGAAGATGCACAAGGCAAGATTCCAGTTCGCGCATACTCTAATGCTGCTAGCGTAGAATTGTTCTTGAACGGTCAATCTCTCGGAGTTAAGAAGTTCAACAAAAAACAAACTAGCGATGGGCGGACTTACCAAGAAGGTGCCAATGCTAAGGAACTCTATCTTGAGTGGAAGGTTGCTTACCAACCAGGTACTTTGGAAGCTGTAGCTCGCGATGAAGCTGGAAAAGAAATTGCACGTGACAAGATTACCACTGCAGGTCAACCAGCAGGTGTTCGTCTCATCAAGGAAGAACACGCAATCGCAGCAGATGGAAAAGACTTGACCTACATCTACTACGAAATCGTAGACAGTGAAGGAAATGTGGTACCAACTGCCAATAATTTGGTTCGTTTCCAATTGCACGGACAAGGTCAACTTGTCGGTGTCGACAATGGGGAACAAGCCAGCCGTGAACGTTATAAGGCCCAACCAGACGGTTCTTGGATCCGCAGAGCCTTTAACGGTAAAGGTGTTGCCATTGTCAAATCAACTGAACAAGCAGGTAAATTCACACTAACAGCCCATTCAGATCTCTTGAAATCTAGTCAAGTAACGGTCTTTACTGGTAAAAAAGAAGACCAAGAAAAGACTGTTTTAGGTACAGAGGTGCCAAAAGTACGTACTGTTATTGAGAAAGAGCCAAAAATGCCGAAGACAGTCGGTTTTATCTACAGTGATGGCAGTCGTGAAAAACGTCCAGTAACTTGGTCTTCAGTTGATGTGAGCCAAGCAGGAGTTGTGACTGTTAAAGGTATGGCAGACGGACGCGAAGTTGAGGCCCGTGTCGAAATTCTAGCAATTGCAAATGAGCTTCCAACTGTTAAGCGTGTTGCTCCAGGAACAGACTTGAGCGCTGTTGACAAATACGTTTCTATTGCTGTAACGGATGGAAGCGTACAAGAATACGAAGTTGATAAGTGGGAGATTGCGGAAGCAGATAAAGCTAAACTGTCAGTTGCAGGATCACGTATTCAAATGATTGGCCAACTGGGTGGTGAGACTATTCACGCTACCCTTGTAGTAGAAGACGGTGATGTTGCAGCACCTGTAGCACCAACTGTAACGGTTGGTGATGAAGCTGTCACTGGTCTTACTAGCCAAAATCCAATGCAATACCGAACTCTTGCTTACGGTGCATCCTTGCCAGAAGTTGTAGCAAGTGCTGAAAATGCGGATGTTACTGTAGTCCAAGCAAGTGCAGCAAACGGCATGCGTGCAAGCATCTATGTTCAACCAAAAGATGGTGGCCCTCTTCAAACCTATGCAATTCAATTCCTTGAAGAAGCGCCAAAAATTGACCATTTGAGCCTACAAGTGGAGAAAGCTGACGGTCTTAAAGAAGATCAAACAGTGAAATTGTCTGTCCTTGCCCACTATCAAGACGGAACACAAGCAGTTTTACCAGCAGATAAAGTAACCTTCTCTACAAGTGGTGAAGGGGAAGTCGCAGTTCGTAAGGGAATGCTTGAATTGCATAAGCCAGGAACAGTCACTCTCAAGGCAGAATATGAGGGGGCTACAGGTCAAGTTGATCTCACTATCCAGGCCAATACTGAGAAAAAAGTAGCCCAATCTATCCGTCCAGTAAACGTAGTAACAGACTTGCATCAGGAACCAAGTCTTCCAGCAACAGTAACAGTTGAGTATGACAAAGGTTTCCCTAAAGCCCACAAAGTCACTTGGGAAGCTATTCCAAAAGAAAAACTAGACCACTATCAAACCTTTGAAGTTCTAGGTAAAGTTGAAGGAATTGACCTTGAAGCGCGTGCTAAAGTCTCTGTAGAAGGTATCGTTTCGGTTGAAGAAGTCAGCGTGACAACACCAATCGCAGAAGCGCCACAATTACCAGAAAGTGTTCGTACCTACGATTCAAATGGTCACGTTTCATCAGCTAAGGTTACTTGGGATACGATTCGTCCAGACCAATACGCCAAGGAAGGTGTCTTTACAGTTAATGGTCGCCTAGAAGGTACGCAATTAACAACTAAACTTCATGTTCGCGTATCTGCTCAAACTGAGAAGGGAGCAAATATTTCTGACCAATGGACCGGTTCAGAATTGCCACTTGCCTTTGCTTCAGACTCAAATCCAACTGATCCTGTTTCAAACGTCAACGATAAATTGATTTCCTTTAATGACCGCCCAGCTAACCGTTGGACAAACTGGAACCGTACTAATCCAGAAGCTTCAGTTGGTGTCCTATTCGGAGATTCAGGTATTTTGAGCAAACGTTCAGTTGATAATCTAAGTGTCGGATTCCACGAAGACCATGGAGTTGGTGTACCGAAGTCTTATGTGATTGAATATTATGTCGGTAAGACCGTTCCAACAGCCCCTAAAAACCCTAGCTTTGTAGGTGAGGAAAACCATGCCTTTAACGATCCTGCAAACTGGAAAGAGGTAAGCAATCTCAAAGCACCAGCTCAATTAAAAGCTGGAGAAATGAATCATTTCAGCTTTGATAAAGTTGAGACCTATGCGGTTCGCATTCGTATGGTTCGACTTGATAGCAAGAAAGGAACGTCTATCACAGAAGTACAAATCTTTGCAAAACAAGTCGCAGCAGCCAAACAAGGACAAACAAGAATCCAAGTTGACGGTAAAGACTTAGCAAACTTTAACCCTGATTTGACTGACTACTACCTTGAGTCAGTAGATGGAAAAGTTCCTGCAGTAACAGCAAGTGTCAGCAACAATGGTCTCGCTACCGTCGTTCCAAGCGTTCGTGAAGGTGAGCCAGTTCGTGTTATCGCGAAGGCTGAAAATGGGGACATCCTAGGAGAATACCGTCTACACTTTACAAGCAATAAAGACTTGCTCTCTCGTAAACCAGTTGCCGCGGTCAAACAAGATCGCTTGCTACAAGTAGGGCAACCGCTTGAATTGCCAACTAAGGTTCCTGTTTACTTCACAGGTAAAGACGGTTACGAAACAAAAGACTTGGCAGTGGAATGGGAAGAAGTTCCAGCAGAAAATCTGACTAAAGCAGGCCAATTTACTGTTCGAGGTCGTGTCCTTGGTAGTGATCTTGTTACTGAGTTCACTGTACGAGTGACAGACAAACTTGGTGAAGCTCTTTCAAATAACCCAGAGTATGATGAAAATAGTAACCGCGCCTTTGCTTCAGCCACTAACGACATTGATAGAAACTCCCATGACCGTGTGGACTATCTCAATGACGGAAATCATTCAGAAAATCGTCGTTGGACAAACTGGTCTCCAACACCATCTTCTAATCCAGAAGTATCAGCAGGTGTGATCTTCCGTGAAAATGGTAAGATTGTAGAACGGACTGTAGCGCAAGCCAAACTTCACTTCTTTGCAGATAGTGGTACAGATGCCCCATCTAAACTCGTTTTGGAACGTTATATTGGCCCAGAGTTTGAAGTGCCTACCTACTATTCTAACTACCAAGCCTACGATGCAGCTCATCCATTTAACAATCCAGAAAATTGGGAAGCTGTGCCTTATCGTGCGGATAAAGACATCGCAGCTGGTGATGAAATCAACGTAACATTTAAAGCTGTCAAAGCCAAAGCCATGAGATGGCGTATGGAGCGTAAAGCAGACAAGAGCGGTGTTGCGATGATTGAGATGACCTTCCTTGCACCGAGTGAATTGCCTCAAGAAAGTACGCAATCGAAGATTCTTGTGGATGGAAAAGAACTTCCTGACTTCGCTGAAGATCGTCAAGACTATCAAATCACCTATAAAGGTCAACGTCCAAAAGTCTCAGTCGAAGAAAGCAATCAAGTAGCTTCAACAGTTGTAGATAGCGGAGACGATAGCCTTCCAGTACTTGTTCGCCTTGTTTCAGAAAGTGGAAAACAAGTCAAGGAATACCGTATCCAGTTGACTAAGGAAAAACCAGTTTCTGAGAAGACTGTTGCCGCAGTACAAGAGGAACTTCCAAAACTCGAATTTGTTGAAAAAGATTTGGCCTATAAGACAGTTGAGAAAAAGGATTCAACACTGTATCTAGGTGAAACACGTGTAGAACAAGAAGGAAAAGTTGGTAAGGAACGGATCTTCACAGCGGTTAATCCTAGTGGAAGTAAGGAAGAAAAAATCCGTGAAGTGGTAGAGGCTCCGACAGACCGCATCGTCTTGGTTGGAACGAAGCAAGGAACCTCCCTTCCAGAAGATGAAGTGAAGAACCTAGTCCTTAACAGACCAGAACTTGTAATCGAAGAAGAAACAATTGATTTCAAGGTTCAGGAACAAAAGAATGATCAGCTTCCAGCGGGTCAAACTCGTGTTCTACAAGAAGGTCAAAAAGGTGTCCGTGTTCACTTGATCGAAGTTGAAAATGGTAAGCGAACTGAAAAGGATAGCTATGATAAAGTTATGGCTCAGGATCGCATCGTAGAAGTAGGTACGGCTGGTGAAACGACCAAACCAGTACCTCAAGAAACTACAAAACCACAAGTATCAGAAAAAGCAGATACAAAAGAAATTGCTTCAAGTGCAACTAGTCAGGTTCAAAAAGAGCAGTTACCAAATACAGGAAGTGCAGAAAGTCAAGCAGCCCTAGCAGCAGGTTTAGCTCTTCTTGGTTTGAGTGCAGGATTAGTGGCCACTAAAGGTAAAAAAGAAGACTAGAATGAATAAGTATTTCTTCTAAATGTATCTCAGAAAGACCAGGGAAACCTGGTCTTTTTAATGGGTAGAAGTATTCTCTCTAGAGCAATTTTGCGTTTATGAAATCAGATACCCAAAATAATTAAAACATTATCTGGTATTGAAAACGAGATAAACTTATTTTTTAAAAAATAGCGATAAAATATACCAGATTTTGTTTCGATGATAGGAGAAGAGAAGACACAAAGTGGTTAATATACGGATGGGAAAAAGTCGATTTCAAACCATAAGAAAAAATTGGATTTTTTTTATAAAATTTTGCTTGATAGTTCTAGCCTTTTTCTTCATAGTATGATAAAATGTGGATGTAATGTGGCTAATAATTTTCACTTGAAAAAGGAGAATGGTGATTAGTTGGGGACAATCAGTTAGTTTACTATTACATTGTACATTTACAACTGAATAATATAAGAAAGGAAGATTAAATGAACAAGAAAATAAGATCTTGGATTCAGATCCTTATTCTATGTTTGGGAGTTATTCTCCAATCGTTTGCCCCTCTGACGCAAGTACATGCGACAGAGTATAATGATGTGATCACTAGTGTTGGTGTTGAAAACAGATCTGGTGAAGCTTTAACGCAAGGGTTGGATATTTGGCAAGAATTCCGTCTTACTGCAGATTTTGTTTTGCCAGATAATACGGTGCATGAAGGTGATACAACAACACTTCAATTGCCATCAGAGATTACATTTTCAAACTCTTCAGACATTGAATTACGAGATGCTTCTAACAATCTTGTAGCTACTGGTCGTTTAGATGCAGCTAGCAAAACGATTACTCTAACTTACACAAAGTTTGTTGAGAATAATTCTGGCGTTAGGGGGAAATTCTTTGTCTATGTTCGAGTTGACCATGATGTTGTTTCAGAAGAAAAAGACATTGATGTCAATATTACTGTAGGACATAGAGTTCTATTTGCAGGGAAAATCCGTTACAACGGCCCTCCAGGGAAATACGACTCTAAAATTGAAAAGAGTTCCTTCCAATACAAGGATGACGAGAAAAATGTAATCCGTTATAACATTACTGTAAACCGCAATATGGCGAACTACAGTGATGTCACTATCAAAGATGCTTTCTCTTCTCCAAATATGACCTTCCTACCAGATACTTTTCGTATTTACAAAGTAGATTGGAGTTGGAATAACGGAGACTGGAAATGGACTAATGCTCAGGATATGACCGAAACCTTTAAAAACCAACTAGTGGTAAATGCGAATGGTGATGGTTTCACCCTTCCTTTAGGAGATACTAATGGTTTTGGTTATATGATCGAGTATCGAGCTAAAGCGAATTATGATCTAGTTGATGGTGAGGAAATCACGAACGTAGCCAACATGAGCTACAATGGTAGTGAGAATGAACAATCAACAAGCACACGTACCTACCAGATTGCAGGTGGTGTTGCGGAAGGATATGTTTTCACCATTAAAATTCATAAGGTAGACGAAGCAGGCCAACCTTTGCAAGGTGCAGTTTTTGAAGTAATTCGTGATCGTAACCAAGCTGTTGTTGGACGATTGACAACAGATTCTGATGGTAACGCTAGTGTAGGCAAATTGTTGCGAGACAACTATACAATTCGTGAAGTAACTGCTCCTCTTGGCTATGACAAATTAACTGAAGATATTAAAATTTCTCCAGATGAGTTTGGTTCAGACAAATCAGTAGAACGTCGAATTGAAAATAAGAAGACACCTCCGAAGACACCAACTGAGAAAGAGATTACTTTCAAAAAGGTGGATCCAAATGGAAAAGAAATTCCAGGAGCGGAACTGAAAATCTATAGTGGAGATACAGTCAATCTTGAAGAGGCACCTGTTGCAGACTGGACTACTGTAGCTGACACTTCTAAAGTGATTAAGCTGGCACCAGGGACCTACACTCTAAGAGAGTTCGATGCTCCAGAGGGATATCAAATTGTAGGAGATATTACTTTTACTGTTAATGCTGACGGTTCTATCACTATTAAGAATAAGGGAGCTGATGACACTGTTCTTGCAGCTGGTCCAGTTCTGACTATTACCGATAAAGAGGATACTAGTCCAAAACCAATTACCTTCAGTAAGGTAAACCTTGGAGGGAATGAAATCGCTGGTGCACAGATTAAGATCTACAAGGGCGACAAGGCAGAAGGCACAGCTGTAGAAAGCTGGACTTCAACTGACCAACCTAAGCAATTGAATCTTGAACCTGGTATCTACACTTTCCATGAGGAAGCAGCCCCAACTGGTTACCTCAAAGTAACGGATATCACTTTCCAAGTTAAACCTAACGGTACTGTTGAAGTGACAAAAGTAGGTGAAAAAGATTCTAAAGGTGAAGACAATCGTGTTGTAGCCCAAAATTCAACTCTGACAGTTACTGATAAAGATGACGATGTAGCTCGTAAAATCACGTTCAGTAAAATTAGTCTTGGTGGGGTTGAAATCGCAGGAGCACAAATCAAGATCTTCAAAGGCGATAAGGCAGAAGGCACAGCCGTAGAAAGCTGGACTTCAGAAGCTGGTAAGTCTAAAGAATTGAGCTTAGCACCAGGTACATACACTTTCCATGAGGAAGCAGCCCCAACTGGTTACCTCAAAGTAACGGATATCACTTTTAAAGTTAACTATGACGGAACAGTTAAAGTGACGAATGTTGGTACTAAGGATGCTAAAGGCGAGGACAATACTGTCGTAACCGATGGTTCAACAATCAAAGTCACTGATAAAGATGATGATCTTCCACGTAAGATTACCTTCAGTAAGGTTAGCCTTGGTGGAACAGAAATCGCTGGCGCA
>NZ_AJKQ01000030.1:0-517 GCF_000257455.1 Streptococcus oralis SK610 | reverse complement strand
AGAGGCTGACTGACTAGCACTCAATGAAGCGGACTGGCTAGCACTCACTGAAGCCGATTGACTTGAGCTCACCGATACAGATTGGCTCGAGCTCGCTGAGGCGGATTGACTTGAGCTTACTGAAGCTGATTGGCTGGTGCTTACTGAAACAGACTGACTTGCGCTCACTGACGCTGATTGGCTGGCGCTGGCTGAAGCGGATTGGCTAGAACTTACCGATGCAGACTGGCTTGCGCTGGCTGAAGCTGATCGACTTGCACTTGCTGAGGCTGATTGACTAGCGCTCGCTGAAGCAGACTGACTTGCGCTCACTGAAGCTGACTGGCTGGAGCTCGCTGAGGCTGATTGGCTCGAGCTTACTGAAGCGGATTGACTAGCGCTCACTGAGGCTGATTGGCTCGAGCTTACTGATGCAGACTGGCTAGTGCTTACTGACGCGGACTGACTCGAGCTCACTGATGCAGATTGGCTGGAGCTTACTGAGGCAGATTGGCTCACACTCGTTGACGCTGACTGA